>QZKQ01000050.1 GCA_003599535.1 Candidatus Zixiibacteriota bacterium
GCCGGGGCAGGCAGTACGGCATCGCTGATCCTTTATGTGTCCGGTAAGAATGTAACTAATTCACCGAATTATGAATGGCTGAATGATGAATGATGAATAAGCCCGCTGGCCAGCGGGCTATTTTTTTTCTGTCGGATACCGTGATCATCCCTTAAAGGGAAAATCAGTTTGCGCCAGACCCGCGAAGCGATCAGAGGGGCTGTGTTCCCCGGGTTTTTACTTTTCCCTTGACAGGGGCGGAAATAATGTGTATATTGTTCTGATAGCCTCCCCGCCATCATCCGGGAGCCCTCCCATGCGCACTCTCATTCTTTCCCTCCTGGCCTTGGCCTTCGCCTCCGGGGCGTACGCCCAGAACCCCCTGACCCTGGTGGGGCAGTACGACGGGGAAGCGGCGGAAGACTACTTCGGTGGAACTCTGACGTGCGGGGATTTCAACGCTGACGGCTATGACGACTTCATCATCGGGGCCTGGGGGTGGAATAATATCACCGGTAAGGTTTACTTCTATGCCGGAGGAGCACAGTTTCCTCAAACCCCGCTATGGACGATATCCGGCCACCAGGAGAACGAAGGCTATGCCGTGTGCGCCAATATCGGAGATGTCTCCGGAGACGGCATTGAGGATTTTGCCGTTGCGGCCAATACCTATGAACTCCTGATCGAGACGTCACGGCTGGATCTGTATTTCGGAGGGATTCCGCTGGACACATTGCCGGATTTTACCATATATTCGGCTTACCACAACACCAACGATTTCTGGTACATCGACAGTTGCGGCGATGTCAACGGCGATGGGGGCAAGGATATTGCGGTGCTGCACAAGGCCTATGGCTACCCCAACCTGGCGCATATCTACTGGGGAGGGGCCGCCTTGGACACGGTACCTGACTGGACCTGCTGGGCCGACCAATCCTATTGGATTAACGGTCTGGGGGACGTCAACGGGGACGGCTATGCCGATATTATGATCCGGCAGTACCAGGGGCCGGCAGCGATCTACTTCGGGGGCAGCCCCATGGACACCCTGCCCGATGTGGTCTTCGATAATGGCACCAGCAGCATCGGATCGGGAATTCGTGATTTAAATGGAGATGGTTATAATGACGTGGCGTTCTGCTGGTTTTTCCCGCAACAGCTTGGTTACGATGTGATTCACTGGGGTGGTCCGGATATGGACAGCCAACATGATGCCCTGCTCATGACTTGGGCCAATGACACCTCTTCATCGGGGTATGGCCTGTCCTGCGGCGATTTCAACGGCGATGGCTACGGTGACATCGTGGGTACCGGCCTGGAATCCGGGTACCAAGCTGTACGCATCTGGCTGGGCGGGCATCACCCCACCGCTCAGTGCGATGCCACCATCTACGGCAATCCCTATAAAGATTTCGGCTACAGCCTGGCTACCGGAGATATAGACCATGATGGCTGCGATGAGCTGTTGATTGCTGAGAAGGCGTGGGATTTCAACCCAGAGGGAGCCGTTTATCTATTCGACGGCCCGCAAACGTGGATTGATTACGGCGACACTGTGGATGTAGCTTCAGGAGCGATCCCGTCTCCGGCTGCCTTCACCCTGCACCCGCCCCATCCCAACCCCTTCAATCCCGCCACCACCCTGCGCTTCGACCTGCCCCAAGCGGGATATGTGCGGCTGGAGGGGTTCGATACGGCGGGGAGGAAGGTGTCGGCCGTCGGGTTCGGCGAACCCGACCTACGATGGTATCCGGCGGGGACGCACGAGGTGACCTTCGACGGGGCGGGGCTGCCTTCGGGGGTGTACTTGGTGAGGATGGAAGTGGGGACTTCACCCAGGTGCGCAAGATGGTACTGCTGAAGTAACTTTCCAACTTTCCAACTTTCCAACCAAACAAAAGGGGCGGCCCGGTGTGGCCGCCCCTTGCGCTATTATAGACTCGCCGGTCACCCCTTTTCCGGCGCCAGGCGGTAGGCCCGGCCGCCGATCACCACCACGATGGGGCGGTCCGGCGCGAAGCTCAGGTACTGCGCCTGCTCCGGATCTGCCTGGGCCAGGTCGAACCAGGCATCGGAAAACGGACGGATTTCGGTCGTCTTCATGTCCGGCCGGTACTGCGCGTCAATCCACTCCCCCTGCTTCAGGTAAAAGGTCTTGGCGCCGATGATCTTCACCTTCTCCACCTTCTGCACCCGGCCTTCCAGATCGCGGTACTGCACCGCCTGAGGGGCCACCCCGGCGGCCTTCATCCGCTGGCTTTCCATGGACTGCGACACGCCCCCCGCCCCGGTAGACATCGGCGCGGCCGCCTCCACTTCGCCCAGCGCCCGGAGCCGGTCGCCGCCGCCATGGGCCAGGGGAGTGTTCTCGTCGGCCAGGAAGCTGGTGTAGGGGGTCATGATGCCGTAGCGGGTGCTGAGCTGCACGATCTCGTCCACCAGCTCCTTGCTGCTGCCGTGCAGGCGGACCTCCTCGATTAACCAGCCGATCTTGCGCTGGGCCCACAGCCGGGCCACGAAGGCGAGGTCTTCGCTCCCGGTGCGCCGGGCGAAGTCCAGGGTATACGCCTGGCGCAGCGTTTCGGACGCCGTCTTGCCGGTCAGGGTCACGGTGCGGGGCCCGGCGTCGCGGTAGCGTCCCGCCAGGATCAGGGTCTGGCCGTAGAACAGGTCGGGCAGTTCCCGGGGGTAGGCGTCGCGCACCCGCAGGTCCGCGAAGTCCAGTTGGGGGTCGGTCAGGGCGGGATTCTGCACTTTGGAGTAGAAGCTGGACACCTTGGCCTCGATGTCCTCCCCCGGCGGGACGTAATCGGCCAGGCCGGAATGATCGCTGCCCAGGCGGTCCAGCAGCAGGGTGTTGACGTCGAAGCCCACGCCGAAGGCGAACAGCCGGGCGCCGGTCCGGTTGGCCTCTTTGACCTCCCACAGGATCCCTTCCGGGCGGGTGATTCCGGCGGTGGGCTGGCCGTCGGTCAGGAACAGGAGGTAGGAGGGGCGGCCCTCATCCGGCAGTTGCCTCAGGGCGGCGGTCAGGGCGCCGTGGATGTCGGTGCTGCCTCCGGCCTGCAGGCGGTTGATGCCGGTGCGGGCGTCGCGCCGGGCCAGGTCGCTGCAGGGGCGCATCTCATCCCACAGCGGATCCACGGTGGAGTTGTAGGAAATCAGGTTGAAGCGGTCGTCCCGGTTCAGGTGATTCACCACGAATTGGGCGGCGGCTTTGGCTTGTTCCAGCTTTTCCCCCTGCATGCTGCCGGACACGTCCAGCACCAGCACCACGTCCTTGGGGATGGGCGCCTGGGCCTGGGCGTCCATGCGGGGGCTGGCCAGGAGCAGGAAGTAGCCGTCCTCCTCCGGATCGGGCCGGTAGGAAAACAGGGTGGCGCCGACCCGGTCGTCCGACAGGGTCCAGAAGAGGCGGAAGTCCTGCTCCGGCTTGATCCCTTCGTCCGACCAATGCCCCGCCACGCGGGTCTCGCCGTCCCAGTTCAGGCGGACCTCATGGGTGGGGGAATAGACGTTCTTCAGCGGTGAACCGGAGCGCAGGGTGAAATCCACCCGCACTTCTTCCAGGACCTTGCGGGAAAATTTCTCGGTATTCAGGGGATAGCGGTACTCGACCAGGTCGCCGTCGGGGGAGAGCAGTTCGGTGTAGGTCAGGATGACCTCCCGTTCGCCCCGGGGCGGCAGGGGAAAGACGTTGGTCTGGAACATCCCGTTGTCGAGGTATTCCAGCAGTGCGGGGTCGCGGTGGCGGCGCACGATGTTCTCGTAGATGGCGCGGGCTTCATCTTTGGGCAGGAGGCGGCCGGGCATCTCCTTGCCGTCCACGATCAGGGAAAACCGGCTGACCGCGGCCCCCCGGGGCAGGGGGAAGATGTACTGCACCTCCAGGTTCCGGTCCGTCTCGTTGACGAACGCCTGGTCCACCGTGGTGACGGCTGCCTGGTCGTGGATATCTACCGAGACGCGGTGGTACTTGACGCTGTAGAATTCGCCCAGGCGGGGGGGCGGGCCGGGCATGGGGTCGGGCTGGATGGGGATAATGATTCCGTCGGCCAGGGCGGAGCCGGCCGACAGGGCAATCAACAGCAGGAGCGACAGGACGCGTAACGCGGACATGGCATCCTCCTTTCCCGGAAAGGGGTGAAGGCGGCCGGCGTTTCCGGCGAAAAGCCTTCTACTTAGCTTACCATCCAACCGGGAGGGAGTTCCAAAATGTGAAACCATCAGCACGCAGCAGTCAGCAATCAGCACTGGGCAGGTAGCGGTTGGCCGGGGAATAGCCGCCAGGGACAACCTGTGGAGAAGACGATCGGAATACACCGCGCGGGTGAGGGCCGGGATCTGCCGCCACGCTGCCTCCCGGCGCGAAGGAAGGGCCGCGACGGATCGCGGCCCTCCGAAACCGAAAGCCGGGAACCCTTCTCACCCCATCATCACCACGAACACCCCCCCGATTCCCAGGGCGATGCCGATGATCCGCTGAGTGTTGATGACCTCCTTCAGGAAAATGGCCGCGAAGATGAACACGAACACGTTGCTGGACTGATTCAGAGCCGCGGCAATG
Organism: Candidatus Zixiibacteriota bacterium; assembly: GCA_003599535.1. Taxonomy (GTDB): domain Bacteria; phylum Electryoneota; class B3-LCP; order B3-LCP; family B3-LCP; genus SURF-9. The sequence goes on from QZKQ01000050.1 coordinate 4,547, forward strand.
GAGGCGTCGGCGTACTTCATCCCCGCCAGCCACAGCAGCAGAGCCAGGTAGGTACCCAGGAAGGATCCCCCCAGCATGTACTTCCAGCCGCGCCCCGGCGCCAGGGTGCCCAGGATGGCGCGCCGGCCGGGGTGCAGCAGGAGCACTACCACCAGGACCATCACCCCGCCCACCAGACGCCATTCCAGGGCCCACAGCAGCGGCGACCGCTCCAGCAGCGGTTTGATGCCCACAATACCCACCGCCATGGTGGCCATAGCCAGTACTCCCAGCACCACCCCCCAGAACAGATTGCGCCGGCTGATGGTGCCGCCGCTGCGTTCCAGGGTGGCCGTCAGCACCGCGGAGATGATCATGATCACCCCCACCACCTGCAGGGGGGTCAGGCTTTCCCCCAGCCAGAGGATGGAGAGGGCGATGATGAAGGGGCTGTACATGCAGTCCACGATGGCCGAGAGGCTGGCCCCCAGGAGGTTCAGGCTCTGGAAAAAGAGCGTATCCGAGATGCCGATGCCCAGGATGCCCGAGGCGAGCAGCAGGTAATAATCCGAGCGCGGCGCGTCCCGGAACAGCGGCTCGCCCATCAGCATCATGGTGGGGAGGAACAGGCCGATGGCCAGGAGATTCTTGAACAGGTTCAGGGAAATGGGGTGGACGGTCTCCCCGCTCTTCTTGAACAGGATCACCGCGAAGCCCCAGATCAGCGCCGTGATCAGGGCGTAAGTTTCACCGAGGTAAGCCATAGATGGGTGATTGGAGGTTAGCTATTAGCCTTTGGCCGTTGGCTATTCGCGTAATGACAGGAAAGGTTGATTGATTCAGTGGAGGCTGGGATTCGCCCGCAGGCGTCGCCCCCCGAACATTCCTGGGACAACCGGCACATTGAGCCTATAATATATACTCCAAACCCTTCCCAAAGTCAAGCACTTCGCCGGGTATTCTGCGAGCGCACGAGGGAGGGGTGCAAACGGCAGGCAGGGACGCTTGCCCCACCGTAGAGGTAGGGCCGGCGTCCCTGCCGGTGAGGTTTCTGCGTTAAGGGGTTACTGCGCCGCCACTTCCGCCCGGCCGCCCAGGTATTTGGCCAGGAACTGCTCCGCCGCGGCGTAGAACTTCAGCCGGTTTTCCGGCTTGGCGAAGCCGTGGCCCTCATCCGGGAAGAGCATGTACTCGTGGTAGATGCCCCTCTCCTTCATGGCCGCTACGATCTGTTCGGATTCGGCCTGTTTGACCCGCGGGTCGTTGGCCCCCTGCGCGATCAGCATGGGAATCTTGATCTGGTCCACCTTGAACAGCGGGGAGCGCGATTTCAGGAATTCGGCGTCGTTCTCCGGGTGGCCGATGCGCCGGTGGAAGGTGGCCAGCATCGAGGACCAGTAGGGAGGCACGCTGTTCAGGAAGCTGATCAGGTTGCTGGGCCCCACAATGTCCACCGCGCAGCAGAACAGGTCGGGGGTGAAGGTGGCGCCCACCAGGGCCGCGTACCCGCCGTACGACCCGCCGTAGATGGCGATCTTCCTGGGATCGGCGATCCCCTTCTTCACGGCCCACTGGACGGCGTCCACCAGGTCGTCGTGCATCTTGCCGCCCCATTCGCGATCCCCGGCGTTGACGAATTCCTTGCCGTAGCCGGTGGATCCGCGGAAATTAATCTGCAGGCAGGCGTACCCGCGGTTGGCCAGCCACTGGGCTTCGCCGTGGTAGCCCCAACTGTCGCGATGCCAGGGGCCGCCGTGGACGTTCAGCACCAGGGGCAGGTTCCTGGCCTTCTTCCCCGGCGGCAGGGTCAGGTAACCGTGGACGGTCAGGCCGTCGCGGGCGGTGAAGGAGATGGGTTCCATGGTGGCCAGGGTATACTTCTTCAGCTCCGGCCGGGAATGGAACAGGAAGGTGGCCTTACGCGCGGCGTGATCCCAGGCGTAGTAGGCGCCGGACCCGTTATCCACGGTGAAGCCCACCAGCCAGGTGCGGTCGGCGTCGTCCCGGTCGTACACCTGGAAATCCCCGCGCTGCAGCTTGGCGATGGCCGCGAAATCCGCCTCGATGGCCGGATCCAGCACTTTCCATTCTTCCCGGTCCTTGGCGAAGGCCACCGCCTGCACCTCGTAGGTATCGGGATGGATGAAGGCGTTGCTGACGTCGTACTGCGGATCTTCCGCAATGACCCGGATCACTTCACCGGTGGTGGCGTCGATATACACCAGGCGCCCGGCGTTGGCATTGCGGGCGTCAATGGCGATGATGGATTTACCGTCCCGGGTGAAGCCCAGGGGCCCGAAGGTCAGGGCGTTGTCCGGGTCCACCGTGGTCAGGGTGCGCCACTCGCCCTGGTCGTTGTCCCGCACCCACAGCTCGAAGCTGCCGTCGGGCAGGGCGGCGATGGCGCCGCGCACCTGCAACTGGGAATCGCTGACCCAACCGGCCACGTTGCCGGGGTTCTCGGCCACCTTGACCATGTCCCCGGACTTCAGGTTCAGCCGGTAGACGTCATGCACCTGGGGGTTGTCCTTGTTCATGTTGATCAGCAGCTCGTCGGGGAACTGCTTCTCCCGGCCCAGGACCTGCACCTGGACGTTGTCGTAGGGGGTCAGATCCTTGATGGCTCCGCTTTCCAGGTCCGCGCCATAGAGCCGCCAGTTTTCATTGCCACCCACATCCTGCAGGTACATGATATGGCGGTTGTCGGCGGCCCAGAAGTACATCCGGATGCCGCGATTGGAGTCGTTGGTGACGGCCTTGTCGTCATCCTGGCCCACGGTCTTGACCCAGACGTTCAGCACGTTGTCCACCGGCGCCAGGTAGGACATCCGGGTGCCGTCGGGGGAAATCTGCATGTTGGTCCGGGCGGGGTTGCCGAACAGGACCTCGCGGGGGATCAACGGCGCCTCGGCGGGCTTCTCCGCCAGGGCGGATCCGGCGACGGCCCAGCCCAGCGCCACCGCCAGAATAATCGTACAGGCATTGCGAGAATTCATCCAGCCTCCATCTTGGGGAATAATGGATTGATTAACGGGTGAGGTCATCTACGGGTATGACGTACCGGCCGGCGCGCCGGTTGCAGGGGCAAGCCGCCATTTTTTATGCGCGCTGTGCCCGCCGAATCCGCTTTACTGTATATATACAATATATACAGCTCACAGGGCGAAGTCAAGCCCTTTTTCCTTTTTTCTCAGAACAGGATTTACGCGTTTCATTTTCTTCGGCACCGCCTCGGGCCGCCTCAACCTCCCCGCCGGCGGCTGCGTATCAATTGTACGACTATTTCCTGCACCATGCCTATTCTTCAGCGCACCGACACGATGCTATTTTGGGGGGGCGATACGATGGCATTCATGGATCCGTTCAACTATTGGAGCGCTCTTCATCTCATTGGCAGCTTCGTTCTCACCCTCACCCTGGGTTCATTGGATCTGCCGGTCAGCCCCGCGGGGTCCGGCCTCCTGGTCTTTGGCGCCGGGGCAGCCTGGGAGGCGGTGGCGGACGGGGCCCTGCTGGTCAACGATCCGCGCGGCGGGGATCTGTACGACCTGGCCTGGGACCTGGCCGGGTGCGCCGCCGGCTGGGCTCTGCTCGAAGCCGGCCGGGATTACCGGCAATCCCTGCGCCCTCGCAATTACGGGTTCACCGCACGCAATCTCCGGCCCGGCGCGGCGCCCTCCGCGGACTTCCGCCCGGCGCTGCGTTTTCCGGCTCCCCATTCCGCGCTTCCCTTAACCGGAGCAGCCCGTCTGCGAGCCCTTTGGTTCGACCGCACGCCGCCGCTCTGGTCCTTCACCACTCTCGCCCCCGCTTTCCCCCGGGAAACTGTTTCCCTGTCCGGCCCCTGAAGCGTCAGGGAGCCAACAGCACGGGGCGCGATCCCTCGCGCCCCATCTCTTATGACTCTTAAATATTCAATTCAATACTTGCAATTTGCAATTCAAAGATCTCCCCACCGGCGCAGATCCTCCGCCACCTCCCGCAGGTCCCGGAAGGGGATGGCCTCCACCCCCTGTTCCCGCAGGTGAGCCAGCAGGTTGCCCTTGGCGTAACGGCGGTGGGCCAGTTGCGCCGGGCAGTAGTCGGTCAGGCCATCGCCGATGTAAACCAGGGTGGCGCCGCGGTCCAGAGCCTGCCGCAGGTGCCACGACTTGCAGTGGCTGCACCGCTCCCGGATCCGCGGGCTGTCCGCCTCGACCACCTCGATCCCACCGCCGCCGTTGCGCCGGTGACTGTTGGCCAGCAGCGGGAGATCGCCGTAGCCCCAGCTTCGCAGCAGCGCCCCGGCGAAATGCACCAGGCCTCCCGAGACCACCGTCACCGGCCAGCCCCGTTCCCGGAACAGTTCCATCAGGTCGTCCAGCCCCTCGGCGGGGCGGACTTCCCTCGCCAGCGTGGCCATCAGTTCCTCGTCCGAGGCGGTGATCAACGCCATTTCCGCCTTCAGGCCTTCGCGCTCCGAGATCCGGCCGGAAAGCATGGCGGCGTCCAGCTCGCGCCACTGGGGCGGAGCGAACCGTTGCAGCAGCAGGTCCAGGGTGTCGCGGCTGGTCAGGGTGCCGTCGAAATCGCAAAAAACTTCGATCATTCGGGGGGTGCGGGCAGATTCTTGCGGCGGTAATCGCTGGGCTTCAGAAAGGGGGATACAACATCCCGCTTGGACTTCTCCAGGATGCCGCCGGAGTGGAAAGAGAAGAGGCGGGGGTGGATCAGGGGACCGGGGGAACCCTGGATCATGCCGCGGCAGACCTCCCGCCCTTCCCGGGCTCGGGGCAGGTCGCCGCCCAGCTTCAGGGCGCGCTCGAAGCAGTCCAGGGCCTCGGCCACGATGGCCATGCGGTGTTCGCGGATGAACAACGGCTCGTGATCGGCCTTCAGGAAAGCCAGGATGGCCTCACCCATGGCGCACCAGGCTTCGGCCGACTGGGGGTCCAGTTCCAGGGAGCGGGCGTAGCAGGCCAGGGCGGAAGGCAGATCCCTCTCGGCTAGGAAGATCCGGCCGCGGCGGTGCCAGGCTTCGGCGCAGTGCCCGTCCAGGTGCAGGGCCGACTCGAAGGCTCGCCGGGCGCCGCCCAGGTCGTTGGTGGTGAACATCTTGTTGCCCAGGTTCACCAAATCCCGGGCCCGGTCGTCCACTTCGATTTCGCTGGGGCGCCGTACCGGGGGCGGGGGGGTACTGCCGGTCAACTTTTTAAGCCATCTTAACATGCGTCATCCCCTGGGTCGTTTCCTTTATGATACGCATCCCCGGGCGGCAAAGCAAGCCCAATCTCGCAAAATTCGGGCGTTCGGAAAGGGTGGCCTCTTCGCGGTCGAAGAGGAATGCCGCCTTCCGGCAGACAGCCAGAAAATCCGTTACTTTTCCAGATCCTGCGGCGGGACTTCCACGGAATAGCTGACTTCCACGGCGGGCTTCAGCATGTTGATCACGCTGCAGTAGCGGTCGTGAGACAGCTTCACCGCCCGCTCCACTTCATCGAAGGTGATGCCGGGACCGACCACGCGGTAATGGACCTTCAGGGAGCGGAAGGTGCGGGGATGCTCGTCCCGGCGGTCGCCTTCCACCTCGAGGTCGAAGCTGGCGATTTCTTTGCGCCGTTTCTGCAGGATGGCCACCACGTCCATAGCGCTGCACGCCGCGGCGGCCTGCAAGACCATTTCGATGGGGGTGGGTCCGGCGGTCTTTTCTCCCGAGTGGGCGCTGTCCAGGTGCAGGTTGTGGCCGGAGTCGGTCCGGCCCAGGAAGTGCATGCCCCCCTGGTAGATGATGGTGGCCTTCATGGGTGGTTTTCCGTGGTGGATGGTGTGTGAATTTGGACGGGTGGGTGGGGGTCTGCGTGGCAGACTATGGCAGGGGCGCAGCATGCTGCGCCCCTGCGCCCCATAATACATGCCGTGGGAGGCCGCGGCCCTCAGGCCGCGACCTCCTTGGAGATGTCTTCCAGCTTATTGGGCTGCAGAGCGTGATGCAGGACTTCCTCCATTTCCCGCACGAAGATGAACTCCATCTCGGCGCGGACCTCCTTGGGCGTCTCTTCCAGGTCCTTCTCGTTTTTCCAGGGAAGGATCATGCGGCGGATGCCGGCGCGGTGCGCGGCCAGCACCTTTTCCTTTATCCCGCCCACCGGCAGCACCGTGCCGCGCAGGGTGATTTCCCCGGTCATGGCCGTATCAGACCGCACCAGCCGGTCGGTGAACAGACTGGCCATGGACGCCAGGATGGTCACCCCGGCGGACGGGCCGTCCTTGGGGATGGCCCCGGCCGGCACATGGACGTGGATGTTCTCGCTCTCGAAATCCAGGCCTTCCAGATTGAGTTCATTCGAGCGGCTGCGCAGGTAGGAGAGGGCTGCCTGGGCCGACTCCTTCATTACTTCGCCCAGCTGCCCGGTCAGGATCAATAGGCCCTTGCCCTTCATGCGGGTCGCCTCAATGAAGAGGATGTCCCCTCCCGTGGGGGTCCAGGCCACGCCGGTGGCGATGCCCGCCCTAGTCAGCCGTTCGGAGGTTTCGCTGTAGTACTTGATGGGACCCAGGTACTTGTGCACGTCCTCGCCGGTAATATGGGCCTTTTCGATTTCATCGGAAGCCACCTGCTTGGCCACGCCGCGGCAGATCATGGCGATCTCCCGTTCCAGGTTGCGAACTCCGGCTTCCCGGGTGTAGGAGTGGATGATCTGGTGGATGGTTTCATCGTCGAAGGTCAACTGTTCCGGCTGCAGGCCGTGTTCTCCGACCTGCTTGGGCACCAGGAACTGCTTGGCGATGTGCAGCTTCTCTTCCTCGATATAGCCCGGCAGAGTCAGGATTTCCATGCGGTCCCGCAGAGCCGGAGGGATGGGATCGGCCACGTTGGCGGTGGCGATGAACATCACCTGGGACAGGTCGAAGTCCACGTCCAGGTAGTGATCCGAGAAGCTGAAGTTCTGCTCGGGGTCGAGCACTTCCAGCAAGGCTGAGGAGGGATCCCCGCGGAAGTCCATACCGACCTTGTCAATTTCGTCCAGCATGAACACCGGGTTGCGGGTCCCGGCCCGGCGGACACCCTGAATGATGCGTCCGGGCAGCGCGCCGATGTAGGTGCGCCGATGCCCCCGGATTTCCGCCTCGTCGCGCAGACCGCCCAGGGAGATGCGCACGAACTGGCGCCCCAGGGCGTTGGCGATGGACTTGCCCAGCGAGGTCTTGCCCACTCCGGGAGGCCCCAGGAAGCAGAGGATGGGGCCCTTCATCTGGGCTTTCAGCTTGCGCACAGCCAGGTATTCCAGGATGCGCTTCTTGATTTTTTCCAGGCCGTAGTGGTCGCCGTTCAGGATGTCTTCGGCCTTGCGCAGATCCAGGTTGTCATCCGTCAGCTTGGACCAGGGCAGATCCAGCAGCCATTCGACGTAGGTACGTGAAACGGTGTATTCCGCCGAGGAGGAGGGCATGCGCGAGAGGCGGTCAATCTCTTTCTCCGCGGCCTTGTAGGCGTGCTCGGGCAGCCCGGCCTTCTCCAGGCGGTCGCGGAGCTCCTGAATTTCCATGCCTTCGTTCTCGTCGCCCAGCTCCTTGCGGATGGCCTTCAGTTGCTCGCGCAGGAAGTATTCGCGCTGCGACTTGGAGATTTCCCCCTGGACCTCATTCTGGATCTTGGAACCAATCTCCAGCTTCTGCAAGTACTCATTCAGGAGGAAGGTGGCGCGGCTCAAACGTTCGCGCACGTCCACCCGCTCCAGGATTTCCTGTTTCTGGTAGGTTTCCAGGTTGAGCAGGGAAACGGCGGTGTCGGTCAGCCGGCCCGGGTCCTGGATGTTGGCCAGCATCATCAGGTGTTCCCCGGTGATGTTGGGCAGATATTCACTGATGGACTGCACCAGGTTGCGCAGGTTCAGGACCATGGCTTCCATCTCCAGGCCCTCGGCCCGGACGTCCTCCATGCGCTCGACCGCCACCTTGATGTAGGGATCGAGCTGCACGTAGTCCAGCAGGCGGAAGCGCTTGATGCCCTGCACGATGACCGACTTGGATTCATCCGGCAGATCAATGACCTTAAGCACGGCGGCCAGAGTTCCCCAGTGGTATAAATCGTCCGGTCCCGGGTCGTCCACCAGGCCCTGCCGCTGCGCCACCACCCCGATGTATTTGGCCTTTTCCTGCACGTCGGCCAGAAGTTTCAGCGACTTCTCGCGGCCCACGGCCAGGGGGATGATCTGGTGGGGAAACAGCACCGAATTGCGTAGCGGGATGACCGGCACAATTTCCGGCAGTTGTTCCGTGGTGGATTTAGGGTCTTTATTCATGGCATTCACACTCGATGTTAGTTCCGAGGCATTCTCGCCTCTGTCAAAATCGTTCGTCTTTCGCAGTCTCTTGATCCAGCTCTTCATAGAGGATATTGAATTTGCAACATCCATGCCAAGGTTAAAAACGGCCCTGGGACGGTGAATTGTCCTGATTTGCCGGACGGCCGGGACCGGCCCTCTGTCAATATGGCACCCTATGGCAGTTGGGGTCCGGCGGGAACGGCCGGGGAACGCGCCCGCCGGCCCACACCCAATATATCCTTCGCCTCCCCATATATCAAGTGAAATTTGCCCGAATTCTTTTCGGCGGAAGGGCGGCGTTGCGCCTGGAACCAGGTAGCGCTTGACTTCCGGTCATTAAGCTCTTATATTTTATACGAGCGAATTTTCGCGATGCCGAACCTCAAACAGGAAATTCCTTCTGAAGCCTGAATACCACACTCCTTTGTCCGAGCTTGGCGCCCCGTGGACCGATCCGCCGGCGGCCCAGATCAGCAGCGCTCAGTGGCTCCGGCTCTTCGCCGCGGTTCCCGGGGAGCGGATTGACCGCTACCGCTATTACCACGAGGCCGGCCGGACCGCCTGGAACACCTACCTGATCCCCCCCTCCACCTTCGCCGCCTACGGAGCGCGCTACCTGCATAAGCTGCGCTTCGACAATTCCCTGGCTTCCCTGCGCCTGTGGGGCTTCATGCTGACGGAATCCGAGCGGCTCTACCGGGCCCGCCAGATGGGCAAAAAGGTCGTAGCCCTGATGGGCGATTTGGGCCCCCTGGCGCCCCTGGTCTACGCCTTCCCGCAGACCGTGGCCTTCTACCCCGAATGCCACTGGTGGACCCCCTTCCTGACCGAGTCCGACGACTTGTTTACGGCCGCCGCGCGGCGGGGCCTGGGGGAGGATTGCTGCTTCGTGCGCGCTGCCCTGGGCGCCTTCGTCAAGAACTGCTACTTCCCGCCGCCCGACCTGTGCGTCGCTTCGGTGGGGGCTACCTGCGACGACTACGCCGCCGTCATCCAGGGGGCGCACGGCCTGGGGTACCCCTTCTTCTGGTTCGAAATCCCCCACCGCTTCGACTTCCCCGGCGACCCCGTTGCCACGGCCGAAGACCATGCGGCCCGCCGCCGCTTCCTGGCGGACCAGTTGCGGGCCCTGGCCGCCCGGCTGGAAGAGGCCACCGGATCGCCTTTCGACGAAGCGGCGCTGGTTCGGGCCATGGGCCTGACCAACCGCCTGCGCCGGGCCGTCGAATCCGCCCGGCAAGGCGCCTATTACAGCCGCGGCGCCGCCCTGCCGGCGCTGGAAATGATGAACCTGGAATTCCTGGCCCTGTCCGGCTACGCCGACCTGGAAGAGGCGGTCGCGGTGGCCGAGCACGTGGCCGACACCGTGCAGCGCCGCCAGGTCGCCGGGGACTGGGTCATCCCTCCGGAGGCGTTGCGCCTCTACTGGGTGACGCCACCGGCCGACCCCCTCCTGCTGAACCACGCCGAAGAGCTGGGCGGGCAGGTGGCAGGGACGGAATACGTCATTCAGCAGGTGAAGGAGCCGCTGCGGGAGGATCTTCCGCCGTTGGAGGCGCTGGCCGAGGGGGTGCTGGCCATGAGCCTGGCCGGGAGCTCCACCCGCCGCGCCCGGCGCATTCTGGACGAAATCCGGAACACCGGGGCTGAAGGGGTGGTCATCTCCTCCATTTTCGCCAGCTCGCACTGCGGATCGGAAAACCGGCTGATTGCCGAAGAGGTGCGCCGGGGGCTGGATCTTCCCGTGCTGGTCTTCAACGTGGTGGGCCCGGGCAAGGAACGCCAGCAGGGCCAGATTGTCAGCCGGATGCAGGCGTTCATGGAAGTGCTGCGGGCGAGGCGGAAACGGCAAAGACAGGAAAGGCCGGAAGGAATCGGTTAAGCGATTTTCCGGCCGATAATTGAACGCGTCAAAACCAAAATTGATCCCGCCGCGCGTCACGGCGTTTGCAGTTCCCGGCGGCGGTTTTCCCCCATACCGCGCACGTCCTGCAGCGCCGTTTCCCGCCGCTCTCCGGACGTGGACACCACCGAAAAACTTCCGTCCGTCTCGATGATCACCGCGTCCACGTCGGCCAGCGAAGAGAATCCGGACGATCTCACCGCCTGCAGCATCTCGACTTCCACCACCCGTTCCTGCCGCATCGCCTGCCGCAGCATGGTTCCCTGGTAGTACAGCAGTTTCGGCTCCGATTTAACCAGTCGGTTGAAGAAGCCCCAGTGCGTGGAGGACCAGGCGACTACATACTGCAGGGCGACCAGCACGGCGAAAGCTGTCAGCGATTCCGCCAGGGCGGTCTGCTTGGACAGGATGGCGGTGGCCAGGGTGGAGCCCAGGGCCACGGTGATGATCAGATCGAAGGCGTTCATCTTCGACAGGGTGCGCTTGCCCGACACCCGCAGCAGGATCACCAGGCCGGCGTAGGCCAGAACCCCAATGAGCAGCACCCGAAACAGATCCGCCCAGGTATTGAAAAACATGGACCCTCCGCTGACGGTACCAAATGCAGCATCCGCAGAGTGCTACGGGGGGCGGGGGTGGAGGTTGGCCGGGCTTCAGGGGGCGGCGAGGTGCCGCTTCACGGCCTGCGTGAGCGTCAGCCCCAGCATGGCTATACCCAACAGGCCATAAATCAGGTGCAGGGGATGGAATTCGGCCATGAGGATGACCTCCACCACGATCCAGAGGATGAGGATTACGCTGAGGGCCAAGGACGCGCCCCAGGCCCAAGGGCGCCGGGTCCACAGGCCGTAGATCACGACCAAGGGGTAGAGCCCCAGCACGAAGAATAAGAACAGGCCGGGCAGAGTGTAGGTCGGAACGGGCAACCGCTCCAGGATCTCCGGCGGGAATCCCAGTGAAGCCCCGGAAGGATCGGCCAGGAAACCGTAGCCGCCCAGCAGGCCGCTCAAGGCCAGGAAGAAGGCGCAGTACAGCAGCAGGGTCAGTTGCCGGGGGCGAGTGATGACGCGTTGGGGCATGGGTCAGCACCTTGAATTGAGCTAAAAGGACAAAGTCAATGGCTTGCCCAGCCCGGGACTGCCACGCGGTGGTCCCCCTGGGAACGTCCTCGGGCTGTGATCGAGCTATCCCGCGGAAGCGGGATGGTCTTGGGGTGACGCCCGTAGGGCGATCCCCAACCTCAACCTCATTGAGTATATAAATAATAA
>QZKQ01000088.1 GCA_003599535.1 Candidatus Zixiibacteriota bacterium
TGTCGCCGATCCGGGCGGCTTCTTCCGGGCCGTAATCCGCCGGGGAAAAGATTTCCGGGGTTTCGAAATGAAAATCTCGTACCGCTCCCTGAAACCCGTAGAACAGGCCCTCGCCGGGGAAGTCCACCCCGGCCACCAGCTCCAGGGATCGCCGCCGGGATTCGAAGATTTCCTCCTGCAGGGCGGCATTTTGGGACGAATACCCGGGCCGGTCGAACAGCTCGAATTCCCCGCGCATGGTCCCTTCACTGCGAGGGCGGAGAGCCAGCAGAGACGCCTCGGCCCGGCCTTGATCCCAAAAGTAGTACTCCAGCTCGCCGGTGTAGCGATCCCGGGCGGCGACCTCCATGACCCCGTTCAGCGACACGGAGAAGCCCCGTTCGCGGTCCCAGCCCAGGCCGGGCAACACCACCCAGCGGGTCTGCGCCGGAAGCAGCGATGGCAGCAGGCATAATCCGAACAATGCGAGGAGAAAGCGGAATTTCATGGCGAGACGGTGGGGTTACGATTCCGGACCGGAACCGGTGAGCCGACGGTAATCATCGGGACAGTTGACGTTGACCAGGACGCCGGAATCCTCCACTTCCAGACGGAGGAGACTGCGGGGATGGGCTTCCAGGATGCGGCGCAGGGTGGCTTCGGCAGGAGCCTCCAGGAGGCGGGGGATCCAATCCGTCCCCAGCAGCAGGGGATGGCCGCCCCGCCCCTGGTAGACCGGCTTGACGGCCGACTCAGGATGATCCGCCCACGCCGTCAGCAGCGCTTCGAGAGTGGCCGACGCGACAGCGGGATGATCCACCGGATGAATGAAAAATCCCCGGCAGGAACGGGGCAGGGCCGCCAGGCCTTCCTGGAGGCTGGACAGCATTCCCCGCTCGGGGGCGGGGTTGATGACGGGAACCGCGTCGGGGGGAAGCGGGCCGGTAAAGGCTTCGCTCAGGATGACTACGAGGGGGGCGCAACCCTGCCGGCGGTAGAGATCCAGGACACGATCCAGGAAGGTGCTGCCGCCGTAGGGCAGCAGGGGCTTGGGATGCCCCATTCTGCGGGAGGCGCCGGCGGCGGGCACCAGGCAGGCGACGGTAGGGGTGGCGGTTTCCAGCGGCAACTCCGGAGGGGTTGGAGACAGCGGGCCGGAGGTTACTTTCTGCGGCTGCCGAACAGGTTGATGTTGGTGGTGATACCGCTTTCCCGGATCTCCTCCACCAGCGAGTCCACCGAAGTCAGGGTGCGGTTCAGCGTGGTGATCGTCTCCCCGTTATAGATCAACTGCCCCAGTGTGCCATCCTGGCTGCGCAATGCCCCGACGATCTGGTCAAGGTCATTGGATATCTCCCGCATCTGCGCCACAAAGCTGTGGATGTCATCCACCGTGTTGTCAATTTCCGAGCTATTCTGCTCCACCAGTTGCCTCACCGTCCCGGTGGTGGCGACCAGGTCATTCATGACCTCAGTCAGTTTGCCTTCATTGATGCGGATCAATTCCAGGGTATGCTCGGTGGACTGATCCAGATTGCGGACGGCAGAGAGAAAGGCTTCCTGGACGCGGGGATCGCCGGCGGTCTTGTTGATATTGTTGATGGTGATCTGCAGCACGTCCAACAGGCTGTCCACGTTGCCGGCCAGATCGGTGGACATCTTCAGCAGCTCGTTCATGCCGCCGCCCGATTCCCCGTAGAACACGGTATCCGCCGGGGGGGTGCGGCCGGAGATCCCGGGCTGGATGTTGACCACCTTGGCGCCCATCAGCTCCGGGCTGGTGATTTCGAATCGGGCATCGGTGTACAGCTTCACCCGGTCGTTCAGGCTCAGGCGGACCAGCACTCCGCGCTGTTCCAAAATGAATTCCGCTACGCGGCCCTTGCGCAGACCGTTGACCAGGACGAAGGCCCCTTCTTCCAGGCCCGCTACGTCATCGAAGCGCACCAGGCGATCGCGATACTGGGCGGACAGGCTGTACCCCTTCCCCCACAGGATGACGGAAACAACAATCACGGTGGCCAACAGCACGGTCAGGCCGACGCGCAACTCGGAATAGCTCTTCTTCATTCTTTAGTCCACCAACGAGTCTTTTATGGTTGTACGGATAACAGATATCAAACGGGTACCGCGCCTTTCCCGGGGCCGGCTTCATTCGCCGGACCGCGGGAGCGAAACTAACGAGGGCGCTGGCCCAGGGCGGCGAGGAAATCAATCCCTTCGCTGGTGGGCAGGTCGCGGCAGACCACCCGCACGCCGCGTCCGGCCGCTTCCCGCAGTTGTTCGATCTCCTGCGGTGTCAGGTAGAGATAGTCGGTCAGGCGTTCCCGCCCTTCCCGGGAGTGCAACCCGCCCAGGATCAGCAGGTCGGGGTGCTGGCCGGTCTCGACCCAGCGCATGGCGTCTTCCACCCGGCCCACCACCACGATGGCGCGGCGGCCCGGCTGTCGCAACTCACCCGTCAACTCGAGCGCTTCAGCCAGAGAAACGACTGTGCCGCCCATGGTCTCCGGGATGATCTGCCGGTAGAACTCCCTTTCGGCGGCGCTGGCCGCCAATCGGTCGTCAGCCAGCACCAGGCGGTTCACGTCCAGTCCGACGCCCCAGCCGATAACCACCTGTCCGTGGATCAGGCGGTCGTCCACCCGCAGGTAGAAAAAGGTCTCCGGGGTGCCCTTGCCGGGCTTGATCTTCAACCAGTTCAGCATGGGGTTTTCTGGATGCCGCGATGCCCGTCTTCGCGTAACGCTTCAGTCAGCGCGAGGAAGGGCATGGTATCCCGTTTCATCACAAATGAGAGTAGCATGGGCAGGTTGACTCCGGTCAGGGCGCAGCAGGGCGTGCCGCTGATCTGGCAATGGGAGTCCACCACCCGGCGGGCCACGGCGTAGGTGCTTCCGGCGTTAAAATCTGTGAAGAAGACCACCGGCTGGCCCCCCGCCAAGCACTCTCTCAGCGTCCGGTCCAAGTCCTCGTTGGACAGTTCCGTGTTGGAGATGGCGCAGAGATCTTCCTGGCGGCCGGCGATCTGTTCCACGGTGGATATCAGCGCCTGGGCCAGGTTCGCATGAGCGATAATGATGCCTTGCACCGGCATGGGACTACCTATTCAAAGTCCTTTTCCAAATAGTCGGACACCTGCTTCTTGTTCAGCAGTACATCCAGCAGCCGGGTATTCAACGCCTGGGCGGGATGATACCCGTAGACCTTCAGGTGGAGGTTCAGGGCGATCACCTCGGCGATGACGGTGATGTTCTTGCCGGGGAAAATGGGTAACTTGACCAGGGGAATTTTCACTCCCAGGGTTTCCCGGAACTCCTCGTCCAAGCCCAGCCGTTCGTAATTTTCGGCCGGATCCCAGTCTACCAGCTCGACCTCCATCTCCACCCGCTTCTGCAGGCGGATGGCGCGCACCCCGAACATGTGCCGGACATCAATAATACCTACACCACGGATCTCCATGAAATGTTTCAGCATATCCGGCCCGGATCCGATCAACACGCCTTCGGCCTTCTTGGTCAGAATGACCACGTCGTCAGCCACCAGGCGGTGCCCCCGTTCCACCAGGTCCAGGGCGATCTCGCTCTTGCCGATGGCCGAGCGGCCGGTGAACAGCAGCCCGGTGCCATAGACGTCCACCAGGGACCCATGGATGGTCATCCGCGGCGCGAATTTCTCATCCAGGTAATCGCTGATCAGGTGCACCAGTTCCGTGGTGGAATAAGTGGTACGGAAGATGACCAGGCTGTGGGCGTTGGCTTCGGCGATCATTTCCGCAGGCACGTCATTGGAATCGGTGACGATCAGGCAGGGGATGTCGAACTGGAAGACGCGCTGGAATTTTTCCTGGCGCTCCTCCGCGGAGAGCTTGCGCAGGTACGACATCTCGGTGTTGCCCAGGATCTGGATGCGATCAAAGGTGAACAGCTCCAGGAATCCCGCCAGGGCCAGGCCGGGACGATGCAGATTCTTCTGGGTAATTTTTCGGCGCAGCCCCTCCCGGGAGGTCACCAGCTCCAGGGCCAGCCGCATTTCGTTGTCTTTGAAGAAGAGCCCGACCTCCAGGTTCTCCATGCCGAACTCCTTATTCAAGGTGAAAGGGCGGGCTCGACCCGAAGGTGGCGCCCGCCCTGTAGATATTCCAATTCACGGGGGGTCACTTACCGCCCTTTGTACAGTTTTCCCTTATATCGTCGCAGTTGACGTTCGAGTTTGTCAACTGTCTTGGGGATGCACTTGTAAAAGTCATCGCTGACCTCGGTCGCCGTGAGCTTGGTGCCGTTGACATTCAGGTTGATTTCTGAGGTTTTGCTGCTCTTCTGCCAGCTCAGAACGACTTCGCCGTCAATTATATTATCATACAATTTCCTCAAACGCATCAGTTCGGAGGCGGCGAATTCCTGCAGCTTGTCGCTGGCTTTGAAGTGCCTGGCAGAGACATTGACTCGCATGACTGCTCCTTTCGCGTTTTAAGTCCTGAACATCACTCTTTTTCCGCCCGAGGGTGTGCTTGCAGATAGACCTCCTTCAGTTTTCTACGGCAGATGTGGGTATACTTCTGGGTGGTGGAAATGGAGGCATGTCCCAGCATCTCCTGGATAGCGCGCAGATCGGCGCCGTTTTCCAGCAGGTGGGTGGCAAAACTGTGCCGCAGCAGATGGGGATTCCGGCCGGGGGCTTGGGGAAGCCGGCCCAGGATGGCGTCCACGGTGCGTTGCAGACCGCGCACGGAAAGGGGTTGACCGTTGGAGTTGATGACCAGGCGCCGGGTTGTGACCTCCACCCGGTGTTTCCGGGCGGCGCTGCCGCGCAACTGCAGGTAACGCTGCAGGCACTGCATCGCCGGCCGGCCCACCGGCACGAGGCGTTCCTTGCGGCCTTTTCCTGTAACCCGGATCACCTGGCGTTTCTCATCAATGTGTTCGAGATTCACACCGGCCAGCTCGCTGACGCGCAGGCCGCAACCGTACAGCAACTCGACGATGAGGCGGGACCGCAGCCCAATTTCGCGGTCTTCCGGCAGCGATTCGATCAGGCGGTTCAGCGGCTTCTGCTCGATGGCGCGCGGCAGGCGCTTCCCCCGGCGGGGAAGGAGGATCCTCATGGGGATCCCTAAATTGATACTGCCCGAGACGCTCAAATATTTGCAGAAACTGCGCAGGCAGGACAGTTTTCGCTCCACGCTGGCGCGGGCCTGGCCGCTCTTCAGCAGGTAGGCCCCGAAATCCCGGATGGAGTGCGGGCTGATGACTCCGGGACGCCCCCCGGCCTCGAGGAAATCACCGTACTGCCGCAAATCCCGCTGGTACGCCGACAGGGTGTTGTCCGAAGCGCGGACTTCATCCCGCAGGTAGGCGAGATATCCGGCGATCTGTTCCGGCAAGGACAGCATGGACAGCGACCGTTACATTCCTTGGGTTTCGCCCGCCTCCTCCGCGGGGGCGGATTCGGTGCGGACCTCGCGGACCGCCTTGCACCGGGGGCAGGTAAGCCGGCCGTCGTCCTGGGCTCGGGCGTGCACCATGAAAGGGTGCCCGCATTGGGGACAGGCTACCGGCTCAGGCTTCTGCCAGGTGCGGTACTTGCATTCCGGGTAGTTGGTGCAGGAGTAGAAGCGTCCCTTCTTGGAGGACCGCTCCACCAGTTCGCCGCCGCACCCGGTGGGGCAGGCGATGCCGGTGGTCAGCGGTTCCAGGTGCTTGCACTTGGGATAGTTGGGGCAGCCCAGGAATCGGCCGTACCGCCCCTCCTTGACCACCAGTTCCGCGCCGCAATTGGGACAGGTCTTCCCCGTGGTCTGGGGCGCATCCAGGGGGCGGGTGTTGCGGCAGTTGGGGAAGGCGCTGCAGGCCAGGAACTGGCCCCGGCGGCTCCACTTGATCACCATGGGGCTGCCGCATTTGTCGCAGAGTTCGTCGCTGACTTCCTGCACCTTCTCCTTGATGTCCTTGCGCTTGCCTTCAGCTTCCTGCAGGTCGCGCTGGAAGGGCTGGTAGAAATCGCGCACCACCTGAACCCAGGGCGTCCCGTTCTCTTCGACCTGGTCCAACTGTTCCTCCATGCGGGCGGTGAAACCCACCTCAAAGATGTCGGGGAACAGGTTGACCAGGATCTTGTTGACGGTTTCGCCCAGGCCGGTGGGAGTCAGCTTGCGCTCTTCGCGTTCCACGTACTTGCGGTCGAACAGCGTGCCTACGATGGTGGCGTAGGTGCTGGGCCGGCCGATGCCCAACTCGTCCAGGGTCTTGATCAGGGTGGCTTCGGTATAGCGCGCCGGCGGCTGAGTGAAGCGCTGCTTCGATTCCAGGTCCTTCAGGTCCAGCGGGTAGTCGGGGCCGAAGCCCGCGGGGAAGGCCGGCAGGGCCTCCTCACGGTTGGTATCGGGATCGTAGACCTTCAGGTAGCCGTCGAAGGCGCACACCTGGCCGCGGGCCCGGAACAGGGTGCCGTCGCCGGTGACTTCCACCGTCGTGACGTCGAAGACGGCGTCGGCCATCTGCGAAGCCATGAAGCGGCGCCAGATCAGGTCGTACAGCTTCCACTGGGCCGGATCCAGCACCCCCTTCAGACTCTGCGGGGTGCGGCCGACGTCCGTGGGCCGGATGGCTTCGTGGGCGTCCTGCGCGCCCTTCTTGGTGGCGAAGTTGCGAGTTTGGGCCGGCGCATAGTTCGCCCCGAAAGTCCCCTGGATGAAGGACCGGGCGGCAGACTGCGCCTCGGAGGCCACGCGGGTGGAGTCGGTGCGCATGTAGGTGATCAACCCGGCGCTCTCGCCGTCGGGTAGGTCCACCCCTTCGTACAGGGCTTGGGCCAGGGCCATGATGCGCTTGGAAGTCAGGCGCAGGCGGCGCCCGGCATCCTGCTGTAGGGTGCTGGTGGTGTAGGGAGGCGAAGGCTTGCTGCGCGATTCGCTCTTCTCGAACTTGGTCACGCGGTGGATCGAGGCGCGGATGCGGTCGGTCACCGATTTGGCCGCGGCCTCGTGGGGCAGGTCGGTCTTCTTGCCGTCCACCGCCACCAGGTCGGTCCAGAAGGGGGGCACGTCCCGGCCGGAGAACTGCGCCCGGACGGTCCAGTATTCCTGGGGCACGAAGTCGCGGATCTCCTGCTCGCGCTCGCAGACCAGGCGCAACGTCACCGACTGCACCCGGCCGGCGGACAGCCCCTTGGCCACCGTCTTCCAGATGAAGGGACTGACCTGGTACCCCACCAGGCGGTCCACCACCCGGCGGGCGATCTGGGCGTCCACCTTGCGCTGGTCAATCAGTCCCGGGGTGTCTATGGCCTTCTGCACCGCGTGGCGGGTGATCTCCTGGAAGAGCACGCGATGGGGCCGGGGGTGGGACTTGCGGATGACATCGGCCACGTGAGAGGCGATGGCTTCGCCTTCACGGTCCGGGTCGGTCGCGATGTATACGCGGTCGGCGTTGGCAGCCGCCTGGCGGATGTGATCCACCACCTTCTTCTTGCCCGGCACACTCTCGTAGCGGGGGGCAAAGTCGTGGGCGACATCCACCCCCAGGGTCTTCTGGGGGAGATCCTTGATGTGGCCCAGTGAGGCGGTAACCTCGAAGTCGCGGCCCAGGAATTTCTTTATGGTATGCGCTTTCGCGGGGGATTCGACGATGACTAAATTCATTCGGTTGACCGGTGAAAATTGTGACGACAATTAGTGTACGGTGTCTCCCTTATTGGAGGCCGAGGACATCCCCGCCGACCACAGCCGTCCGTCGCCGAACAGCTCGGCCTGGGTGATCAGCTTCATCTCATCCAGGCCGACCGGCACCAGGCCCAGCAGCATGGCGCGCTCCAGGATCTTCTCCATCTCCATCATGCTGATCAGTCCGACATGGCGGAGTTGGAGCAGGTAGCCGAAAGCTTCCGGCGAGATATAGCGCTGTTCGATGGAATTCAGGGCGCGATGGGAGGTATCGGCGGGAGGCTGAAAGTCCCGCGCCGGGGAGGCGTCGCCGTGTTCTTCCCCGAAGCGGTGATACAGCCAGAAAAAGGCGGCGCTGATTTCCTGCTCGGTATACCCCCGGCTAAGCAGATCCTCACTGATGTGATCCATCTGCTCCGTCTGCAGGCTTCCGCCGCCAAATTCATCCATCAAGAGAACCAGGAGTTCCATGATGCGGTGGTACATGGGGGTCCCTCAAGATCTATTTCCATTCCCCCGGCAGGTGCTCCTTATTCAATATAACAAAGAAACCGCCGGAAGGAAACATTTTTCTCGCTTTCTTGGGGCTCGCGATCAGGCGCCGTGGCAGTGCTTGTATTTCTTCCCGCTGCCGCAGGGGCAGGGCTCATTGCGGCCCGGAGTTTTTCCGGTCCGCAGGGGAGCCGGTTTGGCCGAGGCCGGTTCGGCCGCCGCCGCACTGGAA
Source organism: Candidatus Zixiibacteriota bacterium (assembly GCA_003599535.1). Taxonomy (GTDB): domain Bacteria; phylum Electryoneota; class B3-LCP; order B3-LCP; family B3-LCP; genus SURF-9. Next base: position 8,364 of record QZKQ01000088.1, read on the forward strand.
GACCCGCCTTCCGCCCGGGCCGGCGCCTGCTGGGCGGTCGAGTAAGCCATGCCGGTGGCCTGCTGGTGCACTGCGGTCATCTGTGGTTGGGGCCGGGGCGCGGGCCGTTCGGGAGCCCGCTGCGTCCCTACGATGTGGGCGTGGAAAATGGCCCGCAGGGACCGCTCCCGCACCCGATCCATCATATCCTGGAACAGCGAGTACCCCTCTCGCTTGAACTCCACCAGCGGATCCTTCTGTCCGTAGGCCCGCAGTCCCACCCCTTCCTTCAAGCGGTCCATCTCGTAGAGATGATCCTTCCACTCCTCGTCAATGTGAGCCAGGATGGCGCCGTGGAGGAAGTAGGTCAGGAGCTGGGCGTCAATTTCCGCCTTGCGCCGGGCGAACGCTTCCTGGGCCAACTGCTTGACCTGGGCGATGACGTCGTCGCGCTGCAGGGAGGGCAGGGTTTCGGGATCCAGGTACACTCTTATGACACTGGCCAGCGAACGTTGCAGTTCCTCCAGATTCCACCCTTCCGACTCCGAGCCTTCCGCATACCGGTCGAACAGGCCTTCGACCCATTCGTCCATGATCTCGAACACCAGGGCGTCATCGCCTTCGTTCACGGCTTGGAGATCGGAGCGGACCACCAACTCCTCCAGCGTGCGGGCCAGAGAATCCGTATCCCGGGGCAGGCCGCCGTCGTGGACCCGGGCCTGCAGCGCCTCGAGCACCCTGGTTTCCACCGCCTCGCGGCGGTAGTGCGGCACCCGCTCGGCCACCTGCCGGGCGACCAGTTCCGGCAGTCCGTCGGGCAGCGCTCCCTGGGCTCCGTTGGCTTCCACCGGACCGCCGTCCTGGTCTTCGGCCTCGCCGTCGGCTTCCTCCGCCTTGCGGCTGCGTCCGCCGTAGAGCACCTTGTTGCGCAGGTCGTAGATGACCTCGCGCTGCCGATTCATCACGTCGTCATATTCCAGCAGGTGCTTGCGGATGCTGAAGTTCTGCTCTTCCACCCGCCGCTGCGCTCTTCCGATGGAGGCCGTGATCAGAGGATGGGTGATGACCTCGCCCTCCTCCACTCCCAACCGATCCATGATGCCGGCGATCCGCTCGGATCCGAACAGGCGCATGAGGTCGTCTTCGAGCGACAGGTAAAAGCTGCTGGACCCGGGGTCACCCTGGCGCCCGGAGCGGCCGCGCAACTGGCGGTCAATGCGGCGCGCTTCATGGCGTTCGGTACCCAGGATGTGCAGCCCGCCCAATTCCACCACGCCGGGCCCTAACTTGATATCGGTACCTCGCCCGGCCATGTTGGTGGCGATGGTCACGGCATGGGGTTGCCCCGCCCGGGCCACGATGTCGGCTTCGCGGGCATGGTGCTTGGCGTTCAGGACCTCGTGGGTGATCTTGCGCCGCTGCAGCAGACGCGACAGGGTCTCGGACACTTCCACGTTGGTGGTGCCCACCAGCACCGGCTGGCCATGGCGATAGCGTTCCTCGATCTCGTTCAAGACCGCGTCGTACTTCTCCTTCTTGGTCTTATAAACGACGTCGTCTTGGTCCTGGCGGATGCAGGGCTTGTTAGTGGGGATGACCACCACTTCCAGCTTGTAGATGCCGAAGAACTCGGATTCTTCCGTCTCCGCGGTGCCGGTCATGCCGGCCAGCTTGTCGTACAGGCGGAAGTAGTTCTGCAGGGTGATGGTGGCGATGGTCTGGGTTTCACGCTCGATCTGGACGTTTTCCTTGGCTTCAATGGCCTGGTGCAGGCCGTCGGAATAGCGCCGGCCGTACTGCAAACGCCCGGTGAACTCGTCCACGATGATGACGCGCTTGCCCTCTTCCACCACGTACTCCACGTCGCGCTCATAGAGCATGTGGGCGCGTAAAAGCTGGGCGATGTTGTGATTGCGCTCGGTGCGGTCAATATACAGCTCTTCCAGCTTCTGCTTCATCTCGAGCTTGGCCTGCCCGTCCGCGTCCATGTTGTCAATCTTCACCATCTCCTCGGCCATGTCGGGGATGATGAAGAGGTTGGCGTCGGAATGGGTCAGTTTGGCCAGCTCGTCGCGGCCCATGTCCATCAGGTCAATGGTGTGGTGGTGCTCGTCAATGGCGAAGTAGAGCTGGTCGTCCAGATCGTGCACTTTCTTGTCGCGGATGTAGTCGCTTTCCACCCGCGCCATCAGCCGTTTGACGCCGGGTTCCTGCAGCAGCTTCTGCAGGCGCTTGTTTTTGGGCGCGCCGCGGTGCGCGATCAGGACCATTTCTCCGGCCTTGTACTCGTCAGCGGCCTGTTGCCCTTCCAGGAGCTTTTCGGCTTCGCCCACGAAACGGTTGATCAGGTCGGTCTGCTTCTTCACCAGGCGCTCCACCGGCCCGCGCAGCTCGTCGAACTTGTGGGTGCTGCGGGACACCGGCCCGGAGATGATCAGCGGGGTGCGGGCTTCGTCAATCAGCACCGAGTCCACTTCGTCCACGATGGCGTAGTGATGGCTACGCTGCACCACGTCTTCGGGGCGGATGGCCATGTTGTCGCGCAGGTAGTCGAAGCCGAATTCGTTGTTGGTGCCGTAGGTGATGTCGGCGGCGTACTGGACGCGCCGCTCGGCCGGGGTCATATGGGACAGGATGCAGCCCACCGACAGGCCCAGGAATTCGTAGATCTTGCCCATCCACTGGCTGTCGCGCAGGGCCAGGTAATCGTTGACCGTGACCAGGTGGGCGCCCTTGCTTTCCAGAGCGTTCAGGTACAGGGGCAGGGTGGCGACCAGGGTCTTGCCCTCGCCGGTGGCCATTTCCGAAATCTTGCCCTGGTGCAGGACCATGCCGCCGATCAACTGCACGTCGTAGGGAATCATGTCCCAGGTGATCTTATGCCCGGCGGCTTCCCACTGGCGGCCTACCAGCTTCCGGCAGGCGGCCTTGACCGCGGCGAAGGCTTCCGGCAGGAGGTTGTCCAGGGTCTCGCCCTGGGCCAGGCGGGCGCGGAATTCCGTCGTCTTGGTGCGGAGCTGCTCGTCGGTCAGATCCTTGAATTCCTCGAAGTGGCGGTTGATCTCGGCCACCACGGGCCAGAACCGCTTGACTTCGCGATCGGACTTGGAGCCGAACATTTTGTGGATGAAGTTCAGCATGGGTTTATATCGCAGGTGCGATGATTGGTCTCAAGTTCACACAAATAAAATGCCAATATCAATTCATCTATCGAGTGGTTATCTCTCTTGGTCGACCCCTTCAGGGTCGTGATAATCGTGGGGAGATCCTCTCCCCGGGTTAAAACCCGGGGCTACTAAAAGTGCATCCCTTCGGGATGAAATTCCGCGCAATCCGTTCAATCCGTGTAATCCGTGATTCTGACAATCACCCCATCCGCGCAATCCGTGATTCTGACAACCACCCCATCCGCGCCATCAGCTAAATCAGCGAAAATCTGCGATTCTGACAATGAATAGACTGCTGAAGTAAACCCCTCCATCTGTCAACCACGCTTCTCGTGCAAACCCGCGAAGCGATAAGGATCCGTGATCCCCGTGACACCCTGTAACCCCCACCCCCGCACGAAAGTTCCTTTTTTCCCGGTCGGATTATTCCAGACGCCCGGCGATGACCTCACCTGACCTCGCCAGCAAAATCAGTGCCGAGGCCCGGTTGCCCTTGGGAGTCAGCTTGAACGCCAGGTTCACGGTCTGGGGCCGGGCCAGGTGATAACCCGCAAAGGCGATCTGACCTGACACGCTTTGCTGCGGTAATGGCAGACATGACAGAGCGTACAGCCCCGCCTCCGGTGAAGAGGCAATCCCCACGTTTTTCCCATCTTTCCAGAAGAGCCGCAGGTAGGCATTAGGGAGGCCTTTCGCATTGAGTTCCACCACCGTCATCAGGGTGCCGGGGCCGGGGGACGGCGTCGTGCCCAGCGTCCGCACATGAGTGATACCACCGCCTACCTCCTCCGCCACCCGCTTGATATTTTCGATCAAGCCTCTGACGCGCTCAAAGCGCCGCTCGCGGTCTTTCAGGGTCGCGCCCAGCGGCTCAAAATTGCCGTTGAAGGCTTCGGTGACGACTCGGGCGGCCAGGGCGTTCAGGCTGTCCAGTCCCGGGGGAGCTTCCCCGCCGGGGAAGGCCAGCCGGTTCACCGCCGCCTGGCCGTGGGGAATGATCCACAGCAGGCCGCCGCGCACTTCGGCCTGGAATTCGCCTCCGTCGGGCAGGCCGTAATATCCGGCAAAGGCGCCCAGCGAATCGCCGCCAACCGCGGCTGCTTCCGGCGGCAGGGGCACGGCCTCTCCGAAAGCCAGGGCTTCCAGTTGATCCCGCACCGCATCAACCAGCGGCCGGCCGCCATAGGTCTGGTTGCACAGCAGGATGGTCACCACCCCGGCATCAACGTAGCGGCGCATCTCCGAATTGTTTCCCAGCCGGCCCCCGCCGTTGTGCTGAATCAACGTCCCTCGGGGGGTCTGCAGCACGTCCCAGCCGTACCCGTAGTCGTTCAGGTACGGGGTAAAGATCTTCCGTTTGGCCGCGGCGGACAGGATGGTTTCCCCCAGCAGCGCCTCGTGCCAGCGGTACATATCCATGGTGGTGGACAGAATGCCGCCGTTGCCTACCAGGTTCCAGTAGGGGAAGGGGCGTTCCAGGGAGGTGCCGTTGTCGTCGTCCCCGGTGAAGTTGCGGGCGACCACGCAGGCGTTCCAGTCCGGCAGCCGGTAGCCGGTGTGTTCCATGCCGGCGGGCAGGAACAACTCTTCGCGCAGGAACTGCTCGTAGGGCCGGCCGGAGACCTTCTCCACCACGGCCGCCAGCAGGGTGTAGCCGACGTTGGAATATTCGAAACGCGCGCCGGGGGCAAATTCCAGGTATTGGGACAGGATGCGCCGGACGGAGGAGTCGCGTTCGACCGGCGCATAGTCGGGGCCCATGTCCTGCACCAGCCCGGAGGAGTGGGTCAACAGGTGGTGCAGGGTGAGGCCCGCCTTGTCTTCGGGCACGCCCTCCAAATGGCGGGAAAGAGGATCATCGGTGTGAAGCTTCCCCTGCATCTCCAGCTTCAGGAGGGCGGCGGCGGTGAACTGCTTGGTGATGGAGCCGATGCAGAAGATGGTCTCAGCGGCGTTGGGCAGAGCTCGGGCGCGGTCCGCCAGACCGTAGCCCCGGTTCAGGATGACTTCTCCGTCGCGAGCCACCAGCACCGCGCCACTGAAGCCGTAGGGAGTGATCCGGGAAAACCAGGCGTCCAGCCGGGCGCCGGCATCGCCCCGCACAATTGTTTCGGAAGACTGGCCGGCCGCCAGGGCCGGCAGACAGAAGCAGATCAGTGTAAGAAGCGCAGATTTCCAGGACAAGGGGCTATCTCCTCCGCCAGAATAGGTTGGCCGGATACCGGCAAATGGTGAGGCTTGGGGTCCACTGTTTGTACGCCCCAACCGGGGGTAAAGTTGCCGCATGAAAAGTTAAAAAGGCCGTGAGCCAAGCCGGGAAAATTCGCCGGCCAAGGCTTCCTGCCGTTCGAAAATGACGTACCCGGAACCTTCCGCGGCGGGGGCGTAATGGCGGCCCAGGAACTCGTCCAGGGCCGGGAAATGCCCCGCTGCGCGAGCCCCGGACAATACCGTATCGCGGCGGGTTGTGCGGATGATGAACCGCGGTGGCGCGGCGGCCAGGCCGTCCATGAACTGTTGCCGCAACCCCTGAATGCAGGGACTGTCAGCATGATGGTAGAAGTGAAAATCGTAGAGGAACGGGGTGGCCGGGGGGGCTCCGGCCAAGAGCATGGCGTGAACCGCGCCCTCGGTCCAGTCCAGCGGTTGGACGCGATCACCGGGCTGCAGGCGGGTCTTCAGATCGGCGGCGACCTCCCGCGCCAGGCGGTGCCGCTGGGTCCCGAGGCCCTCCCCCTGCACCCAGGCCAGGAACCCCGGAGGCGGCCGCAATCCCAGGGCCATGACCGCCACCAGCGCCAGCTTGGGATAAATCCGTTCCCCTCTCCTGGCGGCACGTAACGGGCCGGACAGGCACAGGGAGCTCAGCAGCAACAGGAAATAGGCGCAGGGCAGCCAATGGTAGGGCCAGAACTTCCCCGCGACGGCGGGCAGCAGGGCGCAGACGGCCGCCAGACCCGCCAGCAGGAGTGCCTGCCGTTTCTGCGCCGGAGCCGCCGTGGTGCGGTACAGGACCAGGTAAAGTCCCAGCGCGGCGGAGGCCAGCCAGACATGCAATCCGCCGAATTGTACGGTCCCGGCGGCCAGGTACTTCAGGCGCGCCACCCCGAGAACTACTTCGCCGGATCCGGTCAAGGCGTTATACAGCGGCCAATAGTCCACCACCATGTCCCGGAAACCGGGCCAGGCTCCGCTGGACAGCAGCCAGACCGCCGCCACCGCCAGGGGTGCCACCGTTCCCGCCGCCAGGGCGCCCGCCACCCGGGCGATTCCCGGCAGACGCGGCCCGGCCCCCGGCGCCGTGTCCATCCAGAGCAGAAAGGCCGCCAGCAGGGGCACAACGAGCAACGCCTGCGGCTTGATCAGGGCGGCCATCCCCAGGCATAAACCCACGGCGGCGGCGCGCCACCCCGGCCCCAGGCGGAAGAAGGTCAGGAAGATCAGCGCAGCCAGCAGCGGCAGGAGAATGAGGTACTCGCGCTCCATGCTGACCGCCGGTCCCGATCCCAGGTAGAAGAACCCGAACAGCAGTGCGGCCAGCCAGGCGGTCCGGCGCCCGAACGGCCGCATCCAGTACGCGGTCCCCGCCAGGAGAACCCCCAGGATGATCAGATCCCCGCAATGGTAGCCGAGATCCGTGTACCCGCCGCAGCGCCCCAGGAGCAGGTAGAGGCCATAGGTTCCAGGCAGGTTCATGTCGAAGAGATCCCGGTACGGCGTCAGTTGGAAGCGGTCTACCGCGTAGGCCAGGTAGGCCATGACCGGCGAATCTTCGCACAGGTCCCAGGACAGGGAGAGGCCGGCGAAGAGTCCGAGCAGCCCGCTAAGCAACAGTAGAGCGGAGATCTCCCCCCGGCGGGGCGAGAAGCGCATGGATTCCGTTTCAGCTCGAGGGCGGGGAAGGAGCCGGTTACCAGCCCCAGTATAGGCGATCAGCCAGGAATTCCGGCAGGCCGGCCCGGCGGATCTTGCCCGCGGCCGTGTCCACGTCGTACTCTTCCCGGATCAAGCGCAATTCCTGGGTGGCGGTGTCGAAGACGGCGTAGCAGAGCCGCGGATCGCGGTCGCGGGGCTGCCCCACACTGCCGACGTTCACGATGCGGCGGGAGGAGGAATCTCCGGGTCTTTCCCAGAAATCCCCAGGCACATGGGAATGGCCCACGAAGCAGACCCGGCCGTCCACCGCCTCGAACTGGTTTTGCACGTCATAGCGGGAGAAGATGTAATTCCAGTTCTGCGGCTCGCGGGGGGTGGCGTGGACGTAGTGCAGGCCGTCCTCCTTGACTTCCAGGGGCAGCGCGGAGAGGAAGGCCTTTTGTTCGGGGGTGAGTACGGTCTGCATCCAGGCGGCGGCGGCGCGGGCGAAGTCGTTGAAATATACGAGATTTTGCATCCCCACAGCGGCGGCGTCATGGTTGCCGAGCACCTGAATGGCGGCCTGAC
>QZKQ01000010.1 GCA_003599535.1 Candidatus Zixiibacteriota bacterium
CCCGGTGGCCCGGGCGGCCCGAGACCGGGGGTTGCCCCTGCTGCAACCGGCGGACCTGCGCGACCCGGCGTTTCTGGCGGCCCTGCGATCCTGGGACGCCGAAATCTTCGCCGTGGTGGCCTTCCGCATTCTGCCCGAGGAAGTCTACGGCATACCCCCGCACGGGGCCGTCAACCTGCACGCTTCCCTGCTGCCCGCCTACCGCGGTGCCGCGCCTATCCAATGGGCCCTGTGGGAGGGGGAAACGGTCACCGGCCTGACCACCTTTCGCATCGAGCGGACGGTGGATACGGGGAACATCCTGAAACAGCGCCGGGTAGAAATTTGGGAACGGGACGACGCCGGTTCGCTGGCGGCCCGCATGGCCCGGGAAGGCGCGCAATTGCTGGTGGAAACCCTGGACGGTCTGGAGCGCGGCGACCTGTCGCCCCAGCCCCAGGATCACCGCCTGGCTTCCCCGGCCCCCAAAATTACCAAGGAGCACGGCCGCCTGGACTGGACCCGTCCGGCCCGCGAACTCGTGGACCAGATCCGGGCGTTGTCGCCCGAACCGGCGGCCTGCACCACCCTGCAGGGGCAGGCGCTGAAGATCTTCCGCGCCGAGCCCGTTTCCGAAAGTCCCGGCCTGGCGCCGGGGGAGTTGCTGATCACCGACCGGGAAATGATCGCCGGCACGGGCAGTGAACCGCTGCGCCTGGCGGAGATTCAACTGCAGGGCAAGAAACGCATGGACACGACCTCCTTCCTGCGCGGCTTCCGCCCGCGGGGAAGATTCACATTGGAAAGCTGACAGGTAAGTCACAATGTTCCCACTGTTTGACCCGACCATGATCCTGCTGATCCCGGCCATCATCCTGGCATTCTGGGCTCAGCACAAAGTGCGCAGCACCTTCGAGCGCTACAGCAAGGTGCGCGCCGCCCGGGGCTACTCCGGCGAAGAAGTGGCCCGGCAACTTCTGAACATGCGCGGTTTGGGCGACGTGAAGGTGGAAAAGGTGGCGGGGACCTTAAGCGACCATTACGATCCCCGCTCGCGTAAGCTGCGGCTGTCGGAAGTGGTGCACGACTCCGCTTCCGTGGCCGCCCTGGGGGTGGCTGCCCATGAAACCGGTCACGCGCTGCAGCACGCCGACGCCTACGGGCCCCTGATGCTGCGCTCGGCCATCGTGCCGGTGACCAGCATCAGCACCACCCTGGCCTTTCCCCTGTTCCTGATCGGCTTTCTGTTCGCCGGCTCGGTGGGCTGGCTGATGGACGTAGGCATCGTGCTCTTCAGCGGCGCGGTGCTGTTCTCGCTGATCACTCTGCCGGTGGAATTCAACGCCTCGTCCCGCGCCATGGCCCTGCTGCGGGAGAGTGGCTACCTGTCGGAACAGGAACTGCCCCACGCTCGCGCGGTGCTGAATGCCGCCGCCTGGACCTACGTGGCCGCCGCTACCATGGCCATCACGCAGTTGATCCGGCTGTTGATCCTGCGCGGCGCCCGGGATTGATGCCGGAAAAACGCCCCGCTGGACACCCTGAATCGGCCGTGGACGCGGCCGTGGTTCGGGTCGTCTCCGCCTGGGAAAACAGCACTCACACCCTGGATTTTCTGCTGGACCGGGAACTGGGCAAGAGCCGGCTGGACCCGGGCCGCAAGGCCCAGGTGACGGAACGCTCCGCCAATTGGGCTCGAGGACAGGGGGCGGTCCGCTGGCTGCTGTCGCAAGTCCTGTCCCGCAGCCCTGAATCCCTGCCGCCGCCCCTGCGCCGCCTGCTGGAAGTCACCGTGGCGCGGCTGCTCTTCGAAGAGCGCACCCCCCGCGCCCTGATTGTGTCCCAGGCCGTGGACCAGGTGAAGGCAGAGTACGGCCCCCAGTTGGGGGGACTGGCCAACGCCGTCCTGCGTAAGCTGGCTTCCGAACCGCTGCCTTGGCCGGACCCGGACCAGGATCCCGCCGGGCACCTGGCTTCGGTCACCTCGCACCCGCTATGGATCATCCAGCGTTGGCTGGCCCGTTGGGGCGCCGAGCGGACCCGGGCCCAGGCCGACTGGGACAACCAGCGTCCCGCCCTGTGGCTGCGCTGGAACCGCCTGCGCGGCGACCTGGAAGCCGCTGCTGAGCGCCTGTCGCAAGCTCAGGTGGAGGTCGAAGCGGATCCCCGTTTCCCCGGATATTTCCGGCTGACCGGGGCTTTCTACCCGGCCGCGCACGAGCTGGTGCAGGCGGGGGACTTCAGTGTGCAGGACCCTTCCGCATCCCTGGCGGTGCGGCTGCTCGACCCCCAGCCGGGGACGGCTATCCTGGACCTCTGCGCCGCTCCCGGCGGCAAAACCACGCTGATGGCCGAATGGACCGGCGACCGCGCCGGCATCATGGCGGTGGATCTTTCCCGCCACCGGCTGAAACAACTGACCGCCGCCGTCAAACGGCTGGGTCTAATGGGGGTGCAGACCAACGCCGCCGACGGCCGGGAATTCGCCCGCCACTGCACCGGCGGCAACTGCTTTGACGCCGTGCTGCTGGACGTCCCGTGCAGCGGGTTCGGCGTGCTGCAACGCCGCGCCGACCTGCGCTGGCGCCGTCGCCCGGAAGATCTCGACCATTTGGTCCCCCTGCAAAAAGAGCTGATCCGTGCGGCCGCCGCCTGCGTCAAGCAGGGGGGGTCGCTGGTCTACAGCACGTGCAGCATCGAACCGGAAGAAAACGAAGATATCGTGGGCGATTTCCTGGCCGGGAACGCCGATTTCGCCCTGGATGTCTCGCCTCGCGGTCTGCCCGCGGAACTCGTCGCCCGGCCTGGTGAAATATCCACCTTCAGCCCTCGTGACCGCATTGATGGGGTGTACGCCGCCCGAATCATCCGAAGGACCTGATTTCCCATGATCGCCTCGCTGAAACAATGGGGACTGGCCGTCCTCCTCGCCCTGCTCTTCTTCTCCACCCTCCTGCTGGCCATGGACAAGGTGATCCTGCCCATGTACACCCGCCACAACCAGATCGTGGAGGTGCCGGAGGTCGTGGAGATGCAACTGGAGGAGGCGGAAAAGACCCTGAAGCGGGCCGGGTTCATCCTGCTGGTCGAGGCGGAGAAGTACGACGACCATTACCCCGCCGGCACCATCATCAACCAGAATCCGGAGGCCTTCACCGAGACCAAGCCGGGCCGGCGTGTGTACGTGACCATCTCCAGCGGCGAACGGCTGATCATTATGCCCAACCTGGTGGGCAAGGCCGAACGCGACGCCTTCTTCACCGCCACCGCCGCCGGGCTGACCCTGCGGGAGGAGGACGTCGGCTACGAATATTCCTTCTACTACCCCGCCGGCGTGATCATGTCCCAGTCCATCCCCGCGGGCACCAGCCTGAATAAGGATACCCGTATTCACGTCACCTCGTCGCTGGGCAAACTGCCGGAGGAGTTCACCATTCCCAACCTGGTCGGTCAGCCTCTGGACCGGGCCCGCAAGATCCTGTTGACTTCCGGGCTGACGGTGGGGGAAGTCAAGTACATCATGCACCAGGATCTCCTGCCCAACACCGTGATGAAACAGACGCCCAACGCGGGCCGGCCGGCCGAAGCGGGCCAGCCGGTCGAACTGGTGGTATCCGCGCTGAAGGGAGAGCAGCCGTGAACGTGCGCTGGAATCCCCGGCAGTCATCCACCCTGATCGCCCCTTCCATCCTGTCGGCGGATTTCAGCCGCCTGGGCCAGCAGATCGCCCTGGTGGAAGCGGCCGGCGCGGACTGGATTCACCTGGATGTTATGGACGGCCACTTCGTCCCCAATATCAGTTACGGCCCCATGGTGGTCAAGACCGTCAACCGCCTGACGGACCTCTACCTGGACACACACCTGATGATTGACAATCCGGACCGCTACCTGGAGGCCTTTCAGAAAGCCGGATCCGATCTGCTGGTGGTGCACGCCGAGGTGCCGGGCGTGATCCCCGGAACCCTGCGCCGCATCCGCGACCTGGGACTGGACGCGGGCATTTCCCTCAATCCGGAAACCCCGGTCGAGGCGCTGGACCAGGCGCTGGACCTGGTGGACCTGGTGCTGATCATGTCCGTCCATCCCGGGTTCGGAGGGCAGGCGTTCATCCCCGACGCGCTGGAGAAGGTGGCGGCGGTGCAGCGGGAAATTGAGCGGCGCGGGCGGGACGTCATCATCGAGATTGACGGCGGTATCGAACCGGACAACGCGGCCGCGGCCCACCGGGCCGGAGCCCGGGTCCTGGTGGCGGGCAGTTCCATTTTTCATCAGCCTGATCCGGCCGCCGCGCTGCAGGCTCTGCGGGAAGCGGCCGAGACGGCGGTGGTCTAACGCGGAGGTCCGCCATGCCGGACCGATTCGTCACACACGCCCTGGAGGGGGGCGCCGACATGGCCGGTTGGGCCGCTTTCGACCGCGGCGAACTGGCCCTCTACACCCTGCTGGACCTGGAGACCGCGGCGCGGTTCCAGTCCGCCCTGGTGGTGGTCAAGCGGCACAACCCGACCGTGTTCAAGCCGCTCCAACAGATGCCCACCGAGGCGTACCTGCAGGATTACAACCGGCTGAATGGCGAACTGCTGGAACTGGTCTTCACCCTGCAGAGCGCCCTGCGCAGCGCCGGACACCACGCGGTGGCCGTGCACCCTTCCGAGACCCTGGACCCGGTGCACCGGCGCGGCCTGGTGTCGCACCGAGCCCTGGCCCAACGAGCAGGCTTGGGGGTGCGCGGGCGCAACAACCTGCTGGTGACGGTTCCCTTTCAGTCGCAGGTACGGATCGCCGCGGTGCTGACCGATCTGCGGGTGCCACACCTGCCGGAAATGGTGGTCCCCTACCCCTGCATGGAATGTAATACCTGCGTCAAAGCCTGCCCGGTGGGAGCGTTGGGGGAAAATCCGGAAGATTTCCGCCTCGACCTGTGCCTGGCATACATGGAGAGAATCCACCAGGAGCATTGGCCTCCCCAGGTGTGCGGCGTCTGCATGGCGGTATGCCCGGGCATCCAATCCGCGAAAGCACAGCCTTCATGACGGTATATACCGACGACCACGTCATCCTGGAACGGTTCGAGGTCGGGCCCTTCCTGGTCAACACCTACCTGCTGGGCTGCCGCCGCAGCGGCCAGGCCGCCGTGGTGGATCCGGGCGACGAAGGGGAACGCCTGCTGGATCGCTGCCGGGCGCTGGGCCTGGAGATCCGCTGGATCGCCCTGACCCACGGCCACGTGGACCACATCGCCGAGGTCGCGGCCCTGCGGCAGGCCACCGGAGCCCCGGTTATCATCCACCCGCTGGATGCGCCCATGCTGACCGACCCGCGGCACAACCTGTCGGCCTATCTGGCCGAAGCGGTGACCGCGGTCCCGGCCGACCGGTTCTTCCGCGAAGAAGAGCCCTTCACCGTCGGCCAGGTGGAACTGAAGGTGCTGCACACCCCCGGCCACAGCCCCGGGTCGGTGTGCCTGGCGCACCCGGCCTTCGCCCTGGTGGGGGACGTGCTGTTTTACGACAGCGTGGGCCGTTCGGACTTCCCCGGCGGATCCCACGAGGAACTGATCCGCAACATCCGGCAGAAACTGCTGCCCCTGGGGGATGAGGTGCGGATCTTCCCCGGTCATGGGCCGGACACCACCATTGGCCGGGAGCGCCGGGTGAACCCCTTCCTGAATGACCTGACGGGGTATTAGTGAGCGGCAAACAGCCGGCGCAGGAGACCGATAGCCGATGACAGACCCGGAGGGCGCGCAGTCCCCGGAACTGGAAGCGTTCCTCGACCACCTGCGGCTGGAACGGGGACTGAGCCTCAACACCTGCGAGAGTTACCGCCGCGACCTGGAGGATTTCCTCCGCTTCCTGGCGGCGCGAGGCAAGGAAGCCGCTGAAGCTTCCCTGCCCGACGGGCAGCTCTACCTGTCGCTGGTGCGGCGCAAACTGAAGAATTCCAGCGCCGCCCGGCGCGTGTCGGCCCTGCGCGGATTCTACAATTACCTGACCCTGGCCGCCATTGTTGAGGCCAACCCCATGATGCTGCTTTCCGGCCCCCGGTTGACCCGGCCGCTGCCCCACGTTCTGCCGGTGGAGGAGGTCGCCCGGCTGATCGAGGCGCCGGACCTGTCGCAGCCGCGCGGCATGCGGGACCGGGCCATCTGGGAGACCATGTACGCCGGCGGGCTGCGGGTCTCGGAAGCGGTGGGGCTGGAATTCGGCGACCTGGACCTGGGGGAAGGATGGGTCCTGGTGCGGGGCAAAGGGGACAAGGAACGCTGGGTGCCTCTGGGGCAGTCCGCCTGCCGGTGGATCCGCCGCTATCTGCAGGAGGCACGGCCCCTGCTGGCCGGGGCGCGGGGCGCCTCCCGCCACGTCTTTCTGAACGCCCGGGGCAAGCTGTTGACCCGCCAGGGCGTCTGGACGCTGCTGAAGGCTTACGCCGCCGGACTCATTCCTCCGGTGGCCGTGCACCCGCACACGCTCCGGCATTGCTGCGCCACGCATTTGCTGGAAGGCGGCGCCGACCTGCGCACGGTGCAGGAGTTCCTGGGGCACGCAGACATTTCCACCACTCAGATTTATACCCATATTGACCGCAACTACTTAAAAGAAGTGCATCGCAGCTTTCACCCTCGAGGATAATGCCGGATATCACCTCCTTCATCCTGTTGGCGCCGCCCATCCTGCTGGCGCTGACGATCCATGAATTCGCGCACGGCTGGGTGGCCGACAAGCTGGGCGATCCCACCGCCCGCATGGCCGGACGCCTGACCATGAACCCCCTGGCCCACCTGGACCCCATCGGTACGCTGGCGCTGTTCCTGGTGCATATCGGCTGGGCCAAGCCGGTGCCGATCAACCCCTACAATTTTCGCAACGGCCGCACCGGGGAGATCATGGTGTCGCTGGCCGGCGTCACGGCCAATATGATCCTGGCGTTGTTCTTCGGCCTGGTCATCCGGGCGCTGGACACCGGCGGCCCGCTGGCCATGGTGTCTCTGCCCGATGCCGTGGTGCTGATGATCGTCTACGGGGTGGTCATCAACCTGATTCTGGCCGTGTTCAACCTGATCCCCATCCCGCCGCTGGACGGGTCCCGGGTCCTGGGCGGACTGCTGCCCCCCGACCTGGAGCGGGAATACCGCAAGTTGGACCGCTTCGGACCCGTGCTCATCCTGGTGCTGGTGCTGGGCGCCTCCTTCCTGAACATCCCCTTCCTGTGGTGGATTATCTCCCCCTTCATCAGCTTCTTTTCGAAGCTCTTTGCCGGCATAGATCTAATGGGAACCCTATAGTGAAAACCAAGCCAATACACTTTGCGGCGCTGCTGGCGCTGCTGGTCATGGGTTGTTCGCCGCTGCTTTCCGGCCGGGGCGGCGATCACAAGCGCCTGGTGCAAACCGCCGAACAATACATGAATTCGGTCAGCCTGCGCGGGGCCTCCTGGTCGGCCATGGCGGTGGACCTGACCGACGGCCGCATCCTGCTGTCGCAAGATCCGCAGCGCATCCTGATCCCCGGGTCCGGTCTGAAGCTGCTGACCACGGCCTGCGCCCTGGAAACCCTGGGACCGGAATTCCGCGTATCCACCCAGATCGGGTACAGCGGCAACCTCGAGCCGGGCGGAGTGATCGCCGGTGACCTGGTGATCATCGGGGGCGGCGACCCCACCCTGTCCACGCGCTTCCGGTTGCCCCACGTGCCCTGGCCCGCGGCCGACACGGTGGACGTCTGCGCCGCCTGGGCCGACACCCTGTACGCCCGGGGCGTGCGGCAGATTCGCGGGGGCCTGGTGGCCGGCAACGGCCTGTTCGGCGGCGAATCTCTGGGGTCGGGATGGGAATGGGATGACCTGCCGGCCTGGTTCGCGGCGGAATTCAGCCCGCTGGTGTACAAGGACGCCTGCGTGGAAGTCACCATCCTGCCGTCTGATACCGTGGGCGCTTCCGCCCGGGTGGAGCTGAGCCCGGCCAACGATTACGTGACCTTCGCGAACCACGTCCTGAGCAGCGATCCGGCCAGCCCCAGCGACCTGAACTACAATCGCGACCTGGGCAATAACGTCATCACCGTCTGGGGCACGGTTCCCGCGGGATCGGGGCCGCACAAGCGCTGGGTGTCGGTGCATGACCCCGCCGGCTTCTTCCTGGCCGCCCTGGAAGACGCCCTGATCCAGCGGGGCATCATGATCCTGCGCACTCCGCGCGTCACCAGCGACTCCCGGCCGGCCGGCGGGGATTTCAAGCTGCTCTACACCGATCCCTCGCCCCCCCTGCGGGAAATGATCCGTATCATCAACACGCAAAGCCAATCCCTGCATGCCGAGATCATGATTCGCCTGCTGGGCCTTCATACGCCCAACGCCGCCGCGGCGGAAATTCAGAACCCCTTCACGGCGGGGCGGGAACGCATCCGGCAATGGGAATCGGCCATCACCGGGCCCGGTACGGGGTTCTTCATGTCCGATGGGTCGGGCCTGTCGCGCCGCAACCTGCTCTCGGCGCAGGAGATGATCAAGGTGCTGGTGCACATGAACCGCTCGCCCCACCGCAGCGATTTTCTGACCAGCATGGCCTCCCCTGGCATGGGCACGCTGAAGACCCGCTTCCTGGGACTGCCCATGGACATCACTCTGCGGGCCAAAACAGGATCCCTGAACCGGATCCGCTCCGTCAGCGGTTACCTGTTGAAGAACAACCAGCCGCGCATCGCCTTCTCCCTGATCTGCAACAACTACTTCAGCAGCGCCGAGGAGGTGGAGCAGACGATGGAGAACGTGGTGCAGTTGCTGGCGCTGTACCTGCGGGAGGAATAGCCCGAAATCCCTCCTGCGCTGTCAATGCGATCCAGAGCAATATCACCGCCGGGCGCAGCACTCGGCGTTACCATAAAGGTATGGAGGCATTGTGGACAAGATCGTAGAATGCGTACCCAACTTTTCTGAAGGGCGCAATCGGGAGGTCATTGACCGGATCGCCGACGCCGTGCGCCGGACTGAGGGCGCCAAGCTGCTGGACGTGGATCCCAACGTGGACTATAACCGCACGGTGTTCACCTTTGTCGGCACGCCCGAAGGGGTGCTGCAGGCCGCCCTGGCTGCATTCGCCGCTGGCGCTGAAGGCATTGACATGAGCGGGCATAAAGGCGAACACCCCCGCATGGGCGCCGCCGACGTGGTTCCCTTCATCCCCGTGCGCGGAGTCAGCATGGCGGATTGCGTGGCCCTGTCCGAGCGTTTCGGTGCGGAAATCGCCCAGCGCTTCAGCCTGCCGGTGTACCTGTACGAGCACGCCGCGCGTTCCCCCCAGCGCCGGAACCTGGCCGAGGTCCGCAAGGGCGAGTACGAGGGGTTGCCGGAGAAGCTGCAGGATCCGCAGTGGCTGCCGGATTTCGGCCATGCCGTGTTCAATCCCAAGCTGGGGGCCACCATCACCGGCGCCCGCATCTTCCTGATCGCCTACAACGCCAACGTGCGCGATCCCAACCCCGACAAGGCCCAGGAAATCGCCCTGCGCATCCGGGAATCGGGCCGGGTCAAACGCGGTCCCGACGGCAAGATCCTGAAGGATGAGGCGGGCAACAAAATCGTGATCCCCGGCAAGCTGAAAGCGGTCAAGGCCATGGGCGTGGCCCTGGAAGAATACAAAATTTCCCAGGTGTCCATCAACCTGGTGGATTACCACGTCACGCCGCCGCACATCGCCTATGAAGCGGTCAAGGAAGAGGCCGCCACCCTGGACGCGGTCGTGTCGGGCAGCGAAATCGTGGGGCTGACGCCGCTGGAACCGCTGCTGATGGCCGGCGCCTATTACTGCCAGCTCAACCACCTGCCGCCGCCCGCCACCGACGCCGAACTGGTCGAGGCCGGCATCCGGGGCTTGGGCCTGTCCGATCTGTATCCTTTCGACGCGAACAAGAAAATTATCGAATACATGATCTAACCCGAAAACGGCAGGGACCGCCCGGGTCCCTGGTGGAGGATACATGTTGATCGAAATGACTGCGAAGGACTTCCTGGCGCAGACCGCGTCCTCGTCTCCGGCGCCGGGTGGGGGGTCCGCCAGCGCCCTGGCCGGCGCCCTGGGTGTGGCCCTGGCGGAGATGGTCATCAACCTGACCGTGGGGAAGAAGAAATACGCCGACGTTTCCGAAGAGTTATCCACCCTGCTGCCCCGGCTTAATCAGGCGCGCCGGGATCTGGAGACCGCCGTAGACCGCGATACGGAAGCCTTTAACGGCGTCATGGCCGCCTATGGGATGCCCAAGGATACCGAAGAGCAGAAGCAGGCCCGGACCGCGGCCATCCAGGCGGCCACGCGCCAGGCCACCGAGGTCCCCCTGGGGGTCATGGGCACCTGCCTGCACGCCCTGGAACTGACGCAGACCGTAGCCGCCAAGGGCAACCGCAATTCCATCTCCGATGCCGGAGTCGCCGGGCTGCTGCTGGCCGCCGCCCTGGAAGGCGCCGCCCTGAACGTGAAGATCAACCTGCCAAGCCTGCCCGAGGATGATCCTTTCCGCAAGGAAACCCAGAGCGCCATGGAGCGCATGCTGGGCGAAAAGGTCCGGCTGGAGCAGATCATCCAGGATACGGTGGCGAAGAACCTTTAAGAGCTAATTTGAACACACATGAGTGTCGCTGAGAGCGAAGCCGGACGCCGCATCCGCCTGCTGCCGGAGGAGATCTATAACCGGATCGCCGCCGGCGAGGTGGTGGAGCGCCCGGCTTCCGTATTGAAGGAATTGATCGAGAATGCCCTGGACGCCGGGGCCGGGCACATCGAAGCCACCGTATCCGGCGCCGGGCGGCGGGAGATCATCGTCACCGACGACGGGGCGGGCATGGATCGCGAGGACCTGGTTCTGGCCTTCGAGCGCCACGCCACCAGCAAGGTGCAGAGCGTCGAAGACCTGGACGCCATCCGCACCCTGGGCTTCCGCGGGGAGGCGCTCTCCGCCATCGCCTCGGTCAGCCGGATGGAGACGGTCAGCCGGCCCCGGAACAGCCTTTCCGGCCACCGCCTGCGCCTGTTGGGAGGAAAGCGCGAAACCCTGGAAGAGACCGGCGCGCCGGAAGGCACCACCTTCGCCGTGCGCGACCTGTTCTTCAACACCCCCGCGCGCAAGAAATTCCTGAAGTCTTCCGGGGTGGAAAACAGCCACCTGGTGGCCGTGTTCAAGCGCTACGCCCTGGCCTACCCGGAAATCCGCTGGGCGCTGACCCTGGACGGCCGGGATCTTTACCGTCTGCCGCCGGAAACGCTGGAGAGCCGCCTGCTGGCGGTGTTCGGGGAGGAATTGAACGGCCGCCTCTTCCGGGTGGAAGCGGAGGCCGCCGGCCTGCGCCTGGAAGGATATGTGGGCGCGCCGGTGCTGGCCCGCAAGTCCCGGGGCGATCAGCACCTGTTCATCAACCGCCGCTGGATCCAGCACCGGCTGCTGAATCATGCCGTCGTCACGGCTTACAGCAAGCTGCTGGAGGCGGGTCTGTTTCCCTTCTACGTGCTGTTCCTGGAGGTGGACCCCCGGGAGGTGGACGTCAACGTCCATCCGGCCAAAACGGAGGTCAAGCTGCGGCGGGAAAATGAGGTTTACGGCTTCGTCCACCAGGCGGCGGGCGACGCGCTACATGCGGCGGGCCTGGCCGTCATGGGGGAAATGCCGCTGCAAGCCGGCGAACGGGTGGATCCGGTCACGGGGGAAATCACGACCTCCCTCCCACTCCGCCAGGAGCCGGCAACCGTCCCGGGCCGGGGCTACATTCCGCCTTACCGGCCGCCGGAAAGCCGCCCGTCTCCTCCGGAAGCCTACGAGCTGATCTACGGACGATCGGCCGCGCCGCCGGCCTCCCGGGAGGCCCCCTCTCCCCCGCCTCCCGCGCCCGCACCGGCGGCCGTGGAATCGCCCTCCGGCGTCGAGCGCACCCAGGTGTACCAGATGCACCGGCGCTACATTGTGACGGAAATCAAGGGGGGCATCGCCGTCATTGACCAACATGCGGCCCACGAGCGGGTACTCTACGAGAAGGCGTTGAAGGCGTTGACCGGGGGCCGCCTGCCCAGCCAGCAACTGCTCTTTCCGCGCATCATTGAACTGGAGGTGGAATCCGCCGAACGCCTCCGCGAAGTGCTGGACGACCTGCAGGCCCTGGGCATCGGCATCCGGGAATTCGGCGAGCGCAGCTTTGCCCTGGAAGCGCTGCCCTCGGGCATCCCCGAGGCGGGCGACCTGGTAGGCGCCATTCTGGATGAATTGAAGGAGCGCGGGACGCTGCACCGGCCGGGACAGGAGCAGGTTGCGGCGGCTTTCGCCTGCCGCGCCGCCATCAAGTTCGGCCAGACGCTGACCCTGCCGGAGATGAACGGCTTGATTGACCAACTCTTCGCCTGCCGCTTCCCCTTCACCTGCCCCCACGGCCGCCCCACCCTCCTGCAACTGACCCTGGGCGAACTGGAGCGCCGCTTCGGGAGGTGACACCGTTGCGCAATATTTCAGATGAGGCTGCCTTCGAGAGAGGGTGATGCCGGGGCCATGTCAGGGCGAAGCATCTGCGCATCGGGTCGGATAGTGCTGCCTTCGGGGAAGAATGTGCCGGGGCCATATCAGGGCGAAGCATTTGCTCACGCTTCCCACCGAGGCAGCCTTCCAACAGGGCGATTAACCAGTTCTGGGGACGAGGTCTCCCGAGGGCAAATGCATCGCCCCTACACTCCACCCAGACCGCTATGGCGCGAGGTAGGGGCGATGCATTTGCCATGTGGGGACCTCGTTCGTAGACTGGGCGAGTAGGTCTATCGGAGAGCAGCATCGCCTGACACGGGGGCAAATGCTTCGCCCTGGACCGGGTTCGGCTGCCTGCCAGAGGAGGGCGAAGCATCTGCGCATCGGGTCGGATAGTGCTGCTTTCGAGAGGGATGACGCCGAGGCCCTCTGCGGAGGCCTCTTCTAAGGCAGATGCATCGCCCCTACACCCCTCCCCTACCGACAGGCAGGAATGCCTATCCCACCTCCCTCTTCCATCTTTCCATCTTTCCATCTTTTTATCTTGTTATTTCCCTCGAATTCATCCCACCACCGAGTACCCCCCGTCCACCACCACCGTCTGCCCCACGATCATCCGCGCCAGGTCTGAGCAGAGATAGAGGACCGTGTTGGCCACGTCGTCCGGTTCGGTCAACCGCCCCGCCGGAGTGCGCCGCCGCGATTCCGCCAGGATAGTGTCCCGGTTGGGGAAGTGGCGCAGGGCGTCGGTTTCCACCACACCGGCGCTGACCGCGTTCACCCGAATCCCCCGGGCCGCCAGCTCGATGGCCAGGTGGCGCACCAGCGATTCCAGCGCCGCCTTGGAGGCTCCCACTGCGGCATAATTGGGGATGGCTCGCACCGCCCCCAGGGAGGATACCGCCACGATGCTCCCGCCGCGCTCCTCCATCAAGGCAGCCGCGCCCTGAGCCAGGGGCAGCAGGCAGCCGGCGTTAATGTCCAGGGTGTAGCGCCAGTAGCGCAGGTTCAATTCCAGAGCCGATTTCAGGATGCCCGAGGCGGCGTTGGAGACCAGCACGTCCAGCCGTCCGAAGCGTTCGCGGATGGCGTCGAACATGGCCGCGACTTCCGTCTCGTCGGCCACGTTGGCGCGCACGATCAGGCAGCGCGCCCCTTCGGCTTCGATGGCCGCGGCGGTCTCTTCGGCCTGCTGCTTGTGGCGCAGGTAGTTGATGGTGACGTCGGCGCCGGCCTGGGCCAGCTTTACGGCGATGGCCTTGCCGATGCCCCGGGAACTGCCGGTCACCAGGGCGGTCTTGCCGCCCAGGTCCAGGCAACCGTTGGCCCGCTCGCAGAAGCGGGACCGGGGAGAAGAGGAATTTTCCGCCATGAATGACTCCGGTTGACGGGGGGATTTCGAGACAGTACGCGGCCGCAGGAGGCGCGTTGGCGGTTCCCGTCAGGAACAGGCGGAGTTGCCAAGCTACCATTCCTGTGCCGCTCGGGAACGGATCGGACACTCTTCGGCCTCGCGGAGGAGAAGGTATTCTGGAACAACAAATGTAAAATTAATATTATTCCGGTTGACAATCAATCACATTTTCACTATATTTTTAGATGAATTCCGCGTGTGCCCGTATAATGTTGCTGGGAAAACGAAACGCGTGAGTCCTGTTCACGAAGCGCTGAAATGTTTCATAACCTGGTGGAGGCATCATGAAGCCTTTTGTAATTGCGGCCGTAACGCTGGGCTTGGCGGTTCTGGGCCTGGCCGCTCGGGCGGAGGAAGGCGACAGCCTGTGGAGCGGGTTCTACGGGGCTTGGGCCAACGACTATTACAGCGACGTTCTACCGGCCGGCGATGGGGGGTTCGTCATGGCGGGATACCGGTTCTATTCCGGAGTGGCCGGCAGCGACATCTGGCTGGTGAAGACCGATGCGTCAGGAAATGAACTCTGGTCCCACTCCTACGGAGGGTCCGGCACGGATTACGGCAACGCCGTGTACTGGACCGGCGACGGGGGATACGTTCTTACCGGCAGCCTGGATCCGCCGGGGATGGATGTGTACGACGCGCTGGTCATGAAAGTCAGCGCCCAAGGGGATTCGGTGTGGGGGTACGTTTTCGGGGGGACGGGAGACGATTGCGGGCGGGACGTCCTGGAACTGAACGCCGGAGACATCGTGGTGGCGGGGTACACGGATTCCAGCGCATCGGGATCCCGCGACATGCTACTGCTGCGTCTGCACCCGGACGGCTCGCCGGTCTGGCATCGGACCTTCGGCGGCACCGGTATTGATGAAGCCCGGGCGCTGATCCAGACGGACGACGGCGGGTATATGGTGGCGGGTTCCACCAACCAGTCAAGCACCCAGGGCTTCGACATGTACATGGTGAAAACCGATATGAACGGCATCGTGGAATGGAGCCGGAGCTACGGCGGTCCTGCCGCGGAGATTGCTTACCTGGTCCTTTCCCTGCCGGATGGCGGATACCTGCTGGCCGGCACCACTTACTCCTTCGGCGCGGGCAACGGCGACGGATGGGTGGTGCGCACCGACGCCGCTGGAAACCAGCTCTGGGCCCACACCTACGGGAGTACGGGAACGGACTGGTTCCTGGATGCCCTCCCCACCACGGACGGCAATTACCTGTTGGTGGGTTATACCCAGACGGCGGGCGCCAACACGCATGACGCCTGGGTGGTGAAGATGGACCCTGCTGGCAATGAGATCTGGTCGCGGACCTACGGCGGAAATGGGGACGACCGCATCTTCGGGGCTACCATGTCCTACGCCGCCGATTATTTCCTGGCCGGCTGGACGAACTCCACGGGCGCCGGCGGGTATGACGGCTGGCTGCTCTGCCTGGAAGGCGTGCCCGGCGTCATCGTCAACCTTTCCCCCGTCGCGCCGCCAATTCAAATTCCGCCGGCGGGCGGGTCTTTCGACTTCAACGTCTGGCTGATCAACAGCGAAACCGGGCCGCAAACCTTCGACCTCTGGACCATGGCGCAGCTGCCGAACGGAAGCTGGTCCAGCCCACTGCAGCCTCCCGTGACTTTAACCCTGCCCGGCGGAGCCAACCTGACCCGCGTGCGCACGCAGAATGTCCCCGCCGCGGCGCCGGCGGGGGAATATGCCTTCTGCTGCTATGTAGGGGATTACCCGGCCGACTGGGACAGCTCCTTCTTCACTTTCTTTAAATCAGGAGCCGCCGACGGTGAGGCTCCGGCAGGTGGTTGGGCCAACTGGGGCGAGCCCTTCCCGGGCGAGCTCAGAGGGCCAGGCTCCGCCATGGCCGTAGCCGAGACGTTCAGTCTGTCCGCCTCCCCCAACCCCTTCAACCCGCAAACGACTCTGGGCTATCAGCTTTCGG
>QZKQ01000064.1 GCA_003599535.1 Candidatus Zixiibacteriota bacterium
TGGAAAACCGCCGCAGCCGGGGCATGGAAGACTCGTCGGTCCGGCGCCAGCCTGCCAGCAAGTCCCAGCGGCCTTCGGCGGCCGCCTGCTGGAACCGGGGAATGGCCTCCGGGTCGTGTTGGCCGTCGGCGTCCAGGCAGATGATCCAGTCCGGCGGATGCACCAGCAACCGGGCGAAGCCGTCGCGCAGGGCGCAGCCCTTGCCGCCGTTGACCGGCCGCTGCACCACCACCGCGCCGGCCGACCGGGCCTGGGCGGCGGTGCCGTCGGTGGATCCGTCATCCACCACCACCAGCGCTTCGGGAGGGATATGCCGGGCCACCCCGGCCACCACCCGGGCGATGGTGGATTCGGCGTTGTAGGCAGGAATGACCGCTCCCCAGGACAGGCTCATGGCAGGATGGCTGGCGAAAGGCTAAATATACGAAAAATGGCCCTGCTTGTCAAGCCCCAATCCGGCGGGATGCGGAACGCGCGGCGCGGCAGGAATCAACCCGGTCATTCTTTGCCCCCCGCCCGCCCGGCGCGGACGAAGGCCAGCACCTTCTCCGGAGGGCTGAACTGGGGCACGTCGCAGGCGGTGGCCAGGAGGTGCGGGTATCCCGCCATATCGGCGATTTCCCGGGCCGCCTCCGCGGCGATCGCTTCCGGGGTTCCGTCCAGCAGCAGGCCGGTGGGGAACCAGCCCATCATGGCGGGAGTCGGGCCGGCTTCGGCCAGCCGCTTCCAGCGGGCCGGATCGAAGCTTTCCAGGGAGAGAAAATGCGCCGGAAGACGGGCTAACTGATCCAGTACCGGATCGGCCTCCCCGCACAGGTGCACGCCCCCCAGGCGTTCACGTCTTCTAATGATACTCATTAATTCACAAATTGGTTCGAAGATAAAGTCGGCGAAGTGCTTCGGCCCCACGATGCCGCCGGAAGCCAGGGGCGCGCCCACGAGGAGATCCAGGCCCAAATCCAACAGCGCCCCGGCGTAGCGCGCCTGGTTGGCCAGGGCCCGGTCCAGGGCCTGACGGGCGAGGTCCGGATCGGTCACCAGCAGCGCCAGGAAGTCTTCCGTCCCGCAGGCCAGCGCCGCGGCGGAAAAGGGGTCCTTGATCGAGGCGAAGACCGGGACGTCATCGCCCACCCCCCGGGCGACCTGGGCGGCGACTTCCAGCATCAGGGGAAGGCGGCCGTCGCGCCGCGGATCGGTGCTTCGCAACTCTTCGGGCGCCAGCGTTCGGAGGACATGGGGAGGGGCATGGTGGGGGAATTCCAGGCGGCAGCCCATGGCCTCTGCTTCGACGCAGACGTCGGCGAAGACCACGACGAAGTCCCCCTGGTAGAGGCGGTGGGCTTCGGTCAGCGCGCCGGCCAGCAGGTCGGCGTGGCGCACCACCTGCGAAACCGGCAGCCCGGCAAGGTGGGCAGCGTGGTCGGCGGCCACCATCGGCCCCACCACGCGATCCGCGCCGGACGGACCCTCCAGGGCTTGGCAGAACCGCCGCCGCGCGGTCATGGCCCACCGGCCAGGCGGCGCGCCAGTTGGACGGCCCCGGCGGCGTCCCCGGCGGTGCCGTCCGCGCCGAGGTCCCGGGCGAAGGCCTCGCTGACCGGGGCGCCACCTACCATGATGCGGATTTGGGGAAACCGAGCCCGCGCCGCTTCCACCGTCCGGCGCATGGAATCCATGGTGCTGGTCATCAGGGTGGAGAGGGCCAGCAGGGACGGGCCTTCGTTCTGCTGCAGGTGCTCCAGGATCAGGTCCGGCGGCACGTTTTTGCCCAGGTCGTCCACGGCGAAGCCGTCGGCTTCCAGCAGCAGCCGCACGATGTTCTTGCCGATGTCGTGCAGGTCCCCCTGGACCACGGCGATGGCCACCCGGCCCCGGCGGGCGACCGATCCTCCGCCCTCTTCCAGCATGCGCGGCTTCAGCAGGTTGAAGCCCCGGTACATGGCCCGCGAGGCGACCACGACCTCCGGCACGAAGAATTCGTGGGAACAGAACTTGTCGCCCACCCGGCGCATTCCCGCCGACAGGCCCTCCAGGATGGCCCGGCGGGCCGAGAACCCCCGGTCCAGCACGGCCTGGGCCAGCTCCCCGGTACGCTGCAGGTCCAGGTTGACCACGGCCTCGGCCAGGGCGGCGTGCAGCTCCTCTTCGCTTAAAGTGATATCATCTGGCATGGCGTTTCCTGAGTATGTTCCGTGCGGTCTTGTCCCCGTGTCCCCGCCTCATCCCCGCGACAGCAGGTAGATCGAACCCAGCGCCAGCAGCACCCCCAGCACCCGGTTCCAGGTGATCGGTTCGCCCAGAAACAGCACCGCCAGCACCGCGGCCACGGCGATGTAGAGGGCCGTGGCGGGCACCACCACCGTGGCGGGCCCCCCTTCCAGCGCCTTGTAGAAAAAGATGCCCCCAAACGTGCCCGACACCGCCATCAGTAACCCCAGGAGGTAGTCGGGGTGGAGGCGGAAATGGAATGCGTCCGGCTTCAGCGCCAGGATGATCAGCAGATCGCTAAGGGCCAGCAGGGCGAAGGCGGGAGCCCAGCCGATGCGGTCCAGGGCCATCTTGCCGAAGAAGCTCCACAGCCCCCAGAAGAGGATGGCCAGGAGCATGAAGGTTTTCCAGGATAAGGCGGGCATGGCGGTTCAGGGGATTGTGGTGAAGGACCCGGAGGCGTACAGCGCTTCGATGATTTCGGCGTTGCGCAGCCCTTCTTCGGCCGGCACGGGGACCGGACCCCGGCCTCGCACCGCCCGGGAGAAGCCTTCGATCAGCGGGCCAAAGGTGTTGCCGGTGGCCACGGTGAGATCCCGGGTCTCGTCGGCTGTTTCCAGCCGCAGATGGACCTCGGCCCAGGGAATGGTAAACGGTTCGGCCCAGGCGCGGCCCTTCTCGCCCAGCACGTCCAGGCGGGAATGGTAGGGACTTTCGTAGGAACAGAGGACCCGGCCCAACGCGCCGGAGGCAAAATGCAGGATGGTTTCGGCGGTCCGTTCCACCGGGTCTCCGGCGGGAACCCGCAGTCCGCGCGCTTCGACCGCTTCCCCCAGCAGGAAGCGCAGGGTGTCCAGGCCGTGGACGCCCACGTCCTGCAGGGCGCCGCCGCCGGCGATCCGCCCATCGTATAACCATGCCCGCGGCGACTTCGTTCCGTCATAGGTAAAGACCGCCTGGGCGGACACGATCCGCCCCAGCATCCCCGCTTCGATCCATTCCCGGATCTGCAGCACCGCCGGGGAGAAGCGCAGGTTGTGGGCCACCCCCAGGAGCACTCCGGCCTCGCGGCAGGCGCGGATCATGCGGCGGCAGGCTTGAGTGGTGGGCGCCAGGGGCTTCTCGCACAGGACATGCTTCCCCGCGCGGGCGGAGGCCAGGGTCTGGGCCTCGTGGTCGGCGTTGGCGCTGATGACGTACACCGCCTCCACCGCGGGGTCGGCCAGCAGGGCGTCCAGGTCGCCGTACCCGGCCGGGAGGCCGTGCTCCGCCGCCTCGCGCCGCGCCGCTTCGGGGTCGCGCATGGAAAGGGCTTCGATACGCGAGCCGGGCAGCTCCGCGAAGGCGCGCACCAGGCGGTTACGCCCGAAACGCCCGAAACCCGCCAGGCCGTAGCCCACCGGGTCGTCATGGGGGTAAGAAGAGGTCATGGCTGGATCACATCAGGACGATCTTGTGGAGATAGTAAAAACAGCGGCTGGAGGCCGACGCCTGCAGGCGGATCCGGTTGGTTCCCGTGCGCAGGTAACTGTGAACGGCCACCGCGTCACAGGCGTTGCGGTCGGCGCGGCCCAGGGTGTGCGCCGGGGCCGCGTTCTGCCGCACCGGCTTGCCGTTGACCACCATGTCGAAGCCGGTGTGGCCGCTTAAGGCAAAGGGAAAGCGCCGGTCCGAGGCGAACCCGTAAAGCTTCAGTTCCAGAGGTTTGATCTTGTCCCAGTTTTCCGGCAGGTCGAAGGCCATCTCGAGGAAGTCCACGCCCGGGGGATTGCGGTTGCCGTGGGCGTAGCCGATTTCCCAGGCGAACGTGCCGATCTCTTCCAGGTACTTGATCTCCGGCCCCACCACCGGATCGGTCTGGGGTGGATCGTCGCCGGAAATGAACCCGGTGGACAGCGTGGTCTTCTGCGTGGTCAGGCGCCCCGATTCATCCAGAGAAGCGCTGATGAAGATCAGCGGCAGGTACAGCCCCTCCACGGCGGCCGATGGCTGCGCCGGGCTCAGGAACACCTTCCGGGGCGCGGGCGCCCGGTATCCCGCCAGGTCGCCGAAGCGCACCACCAGCTCCCCCAGGGGCAGGTCGCGCAGTTCCACCGTACCCCGGCCGCAGAATTCATCCCCCACGTAGATGCCGCCGGTCTCCGGACGGGTGGTCACCGTCAGGGCGCCAGCCAGCGATTCCGGCGGCGTTGGTTCAGCCGGCGGTTCAGCCGGCGCCTCGCGGCGCTCGGGGCGGAGTGGGGGAGAGGCCTCCCTTTTGGGCGGCTCGGTCCGGGGAGCAGACTTTGTTTCCCGCACCGCCACCGGTTGGGGCGTCGCCGCGCGTTCGACTGCCGGGGCGGCGGTATCCGGCGGCACGGGTACCAGCGTGAAGGAAAGGTTGACGGTGCGTCCCGCTTCCACCCGGATCATCTGGGCGGCGGGTTCGGGGCGGTAATCCGGCTTGTGGAGGGAGACGTCGTAGGTATCCGGGCGCAGGCCCCGGATCAATTGGCCGGCAGGTAGGGGGGTGAGCGATCCGTTCAGGACGACCATCGCCCCGGGCTGGTCGGCCGTGACTCGGAGCGAGCCTTGGCGGTTGCGCAACAGGACCATGACCAGGATCAGGGCGGTCGCGGCCAGAGCCAGAATCATTCCGGCCAGGAGGACCGGCCGGCGGCGCATGCGGAGGATCTCTTCGTCCTGTCCGATGCCGTCACTGCGCTTGAAAAACATACCGGATAATGGGGTAAAGCAGGGTTAAAACGTCAGGCACAGAGTCACCCCGTCGGGGCCGGGCGCCAGGCGCAATCCGGCGTGGACGGGGACTTTTTCCTTGTGGGGAGTCAGGCCCACGATCAGGCAGGCGGCGGCGCCGGCCAGGCTGATCTGGCCCCAGGTGCGCTGCTTCTGCGCCCGGTCGCGCAGGGTATTGAATTCCAGTCCGGCCGCTTCCCGGGCCTCCGATTCGTCCTGCGTGTCGGCGCTCTTGGCCAACTGGTCAAAGCCCATGTAGCCCAGGATCAGGGTCCCTCCCAGCAGCGGCCACAGGGGGAACCGGTACACGGTGCGGTATTCCCCCAGCGCCGGTCCGGAACCGGCCGCCTGGGTTTGCGGCAGCGGGTATTCCACGGGCGAGGGTTGCAGCGCGGCGGGCGATGGCCGGCCCGGCGCGGGGTAAAGCACCCGGCCGGCGTCGTCGGTCGCCTGGAACACCTCCCCGGCCGCCAATTGCCGCACCGTGCCGTCCGCCAGAGTCACTTCGATGGCCGCGCTGTCCACCCGCGTAACCGTGCCGGACAGCGCTTCCCCCTGGTTTAAGTAAATGATATCGGCCCGCAGCGGTGCGACTCCCAGGATCGCCACCGCCAGCGCCGCCATCCACCGGCGCATATGCCTTCCCCCCGCTCCGTTTCCGGAGCCATAAAATAATGCCGCTTTATCTGTCCGGCTATAAACTACAACGGCGGAAAGGGAAAGTCAAGGAAATTTCCCATCTTCCTGGGGGGATGCAGGGATCTTTCGAGGAGGGCTTTAAGCTTCGTCCAGGGCCGGGTCCGGCCGGGTTTCGGAAGGGTGAAGTCCGTGCTTCTTCAGCTTCAGATAGAGGTTCTGCCGGGGGATGCCGCTGACCCGGGCCGCCGCGCTGACGCACCCGGAACACGAGGCCATCAGATCGTCCAGGTAGCGCCGCTCGAAGGCTTCCTTGGCCGGGCCGTACGGCGCCACCTCCCCGGGAGGCGCCTGGGACTGACCGGTATGGCGCAGTTCTTCGGGCAAATCCCCGGCCTCCAGGCGGTCGCCGCTGCTCAAGGCGATGGCCCGTTCCAGGCAGTTCTCCAGTTCTCGGATATTGCCCGGCCAGCGGTGGGCTTTCAGGCGGTCCAGGGCCTCCGGGGCCAGGGCGGTGACGGGCCGACCCAACCGGCCGGAAATCTGGCGGATGAAATAGCGGGCCAGAGAGGGAATGTCCTCCCGGCGATCCCGAAGCGGAGGGAGGTTCAGGTGCAGGACGTTCAGCCGGTAGTAGAGGTCCTCGCGGAAGGTCCGCTCCGTCACCATCCGGCGCAGGTCGCGGTGGGTGGAAGCGATCACCCGGCAGTCCACCGGGATGGTGCCTTCGCCCCCCACCCGCTGAAAGTTCTTTTCCTGCAGGACGCGCAGCAGCTTCACCTGCAGGGGCAGCGGCATGTCGCCGATCTCATCCAGCAGAATGGTGCCCTTGTGGGCCTTCTCAAAGTACCCCGCGGTGCGCTTGATGGCGCCGGTGAAGGCCCCCTTCTCATGGCCGAAGAGCAACGATTCGAGCAGCCCCTCGGGCAGTCCGCCGCAGTTCAGGGCCACGAAGGGTTTGTCCGCCCGGGGCGACAGGGCGTGCAGGCGCCGCGCGATCATCTCCTTGCCGGTGCCGGTCTCACCCGTGATCAGCACCGTCAGTTCCAGCGGCGCAATCCGTTCCAGGGTACGCAGCACCTGCGACATGGCCTCGCCCCCCACCATGTGCGGCTGGCCCTTCAGGGTCTGGAGTTCGCGGCGCAGGGAGCGGTTCTCCTCTTCCAGGCGCCGCCGCCGCAGGGCTCGATTCACGGACAGAGCCACCACTTCCGGGTCGGGAAAGGGCTTCTCGATGAAGTCCTCCGCCCCCAGGCGCATGGCCTGCACCACCATGGGGATGGAGCCTTTCCCGCTCATCAGCACCACGGGAGTGTCGAGGCGCTCGGCTCGGATCCGCTCCAGCAATTCCATGCCGGTCAGCCCCGGCATGATCATATCGGTCAGGACCAGGTCGTAGGTGTTCCGGGACAGCGCTTCCAGGGCCGCCTGGGCATCGGAGCAGAGTACCAGCTCGCGGTCTTCCCCCTCCAGGACCAGGCGGCAGAGTTCCCGGCTGGACTCCTCGTCATCCACGATCAGGAGGCGTTCGCTCACAGCTCCACCTCCCCGAATTCCCCGTGCCTCACCGATTCATACTGGCCCGGTTTCAGCGGAATGTGCAGAGTGAAGCAGGTGCCCTGGCGCACTTCGCTGCGCACCGAGAACAGCACGCCGTAGGGTTCCAGAATCTTGCGGGCGATGGGCAGCCCCAGGCCGGCGCCGCTGGGCAGGCCGTCCTTGCGGTCGCGGCGCTTGGTGCTGAAGAACGGCAGGAAGATCTGGTCCATGTCCTCCTGCCGGATGCCCACCCCGCTATCCTCGATCTGCACCACGATCTCCTGGAAGGTGTGACGGGTGCGTACCGTCAGCCGGTGTACGGCGCTGTCCGCCAGCGCCTCGATGGCATTGATCAGCAGGTTCAGCAGCGAGTGGCTGAAATCGCCGTAGATGCCCTGGAGGTAGGGCAGGGCGGGATCCAGGTCAATGACCTTTTCCACGTTGTGCTTGAAGAACAGGTCGGCTTCCAGGAAGCGCAGCTCCTCGCGGATGATCTCGTTTAAGTTGAGCAGCTCCAGGCGCGATTCCCCGGTGCGGCGCCAGCGGCGGCCCAGGCTGGAGATCAGGTCGGCCATGCGCTGCGCGTCCAGACGGATGCGCTGGGGGATTTCCGCGTCCGGCTGGGTCTTGCACAGCAGCGAGGCGAATCCCATGATGGTGTTCAGCGGCCCGTTCAGATTGTGGATGATCCCCTGGGAATAGACGCCCAGGAAGGCCATGCGCGAGGCCTGAATCAACTCCAGTTCCAGCTCGTTGCGCTCGGTGACGTCCACAAAGGTGGAGAGGATGCCGGTGACCTTGCCGCTGGGGTCCTCCAGCTTGCCGGAGGTCTTCAGCGCCTGCACCCGCTCGCTGTCCGGGCGGGTCCATTCCACCTCCTCCGTGGAGAATCCGCGCTCGTCCTCGGTAATGACCCGCTTGGAGGTGATCCGTCCTTCCAGGCGGAAGGGCTCCTCCCCTTCGCCGGAAGGTTCGAAGCAGATCCCCAGCAGCTCTTCCATGCGCGGATTCATGTAGATGACCTGCTGCCCGGGGTCCTCGATCAGCACCCCTTCCTTCATGGCCAGGATCATGGTGCGGAAGGTCAGCAGCTCGTCGCGCTGATGGGCGATCTGTTCCAGCATCTGGTTAAAGGAGCGGGACATGGAAGCGATTTCATCGCGTCCGGCGTCGGGCACGCGGCAGGTCAGATCGCCGGTGCGGCGGACCTCCTCCATGGTGCGGGAGAGCCGGCGGATGGGGCGCTCGATCCACCGCCCCAGGATTCCGGCCGCCAGCAGCACCAGGACGATCAGCGGCAGACCGAAGCTCAGCAGCATCCGGTCAATGGCCTCCTGCAGGAACCCGGCCGGGGTCCGGGAGGTGGTCCACCCCAGCGCCGCTACCTCCAACCCCTGGACGTTCTGCAGGGTTTGCAGGCCGATCAGCCGGTCGCCCTTGCGGGCGTAATACAGGTAGGTTTCCCGGTGCGGGACCAGGTTGGGGAAGAACTCCGCGGGGTCCAATTCCAGAAGGGTGTGCGTGGTGTCGGTGGTGGCCAGGAGGCGGTCGCCGTAGTAGATGGCCAGATCATGCTCGCGCGATCCCCGCAGCTCCCGCAGCAGGCGGTGGTTGACCTGGCGCCCGAACACCACCCGCCCCAGGAGCGTCCCGTCCAGGCGCACCTCGGCGGCGGCGGCCATGAAGAGGTGCTCCGGGGTGGAAACCAGGCCGCTGAGGGGGCCGTCCGGATCCAGGAAAGCGGAATCGGCCGGGAGCGCCACGTCCGCCGGCAGAGCCGACCAGCAGTACACCGGCTGCCCCTGCGAATCGTAAAGGGACAGGTAATCGAGCTTGTAACTTTGCGGTGCCCAGCCTTCCAGGCTGGTCTGCGGCCATTCCGGCTGGGGGTGCCGGAGGTACGCGGCCAGATCGTCCCAGACGGCCACCGCCCGGGCGCCCTCCAGCAACCGCTCGCGGGACGCCTCCAGCATTCCCTGCGCCAGTTGCAAGCCCTCGCGCACTTCCATTTCCCGGAACGTGCGCGCGCTGCGCCCGCCCAGGGCCACCAGCATGCGGGACGACAGCAGCAGCGGGAGCAGGCTGACCGCGCACAGGAAAATGAGCAGCTTGGAGCGCACCGAGGGGGCCCAGCCGCGGTGCGGTTCACGCGTGGGGTCTTTCATCATCGCCCGAGGATTGACCAGGGAGTACGGCCATGAGTATAATGCGCCGGGGCTCCCAAGTCAAGCAAAATGGCGGGCCATGGAGGGGGAAGGCGGAGTCCGGGTGGGAAGGGGGAGGATTTGGCCGCCCCGTAAAGAACCGTGGGGACAGTGATTTTACTGCCGGGCGCGCACCTGGTAGAACCGCTCCGGATCGGCGGCCGGAAGCATCACCGGGGGGGAAGGCACGGTGGTCAGGGAATCCCCATGGAAGCGGTCGTAGAAGGGTTCCGGGGAGGTGAAAACGGTGTACCCGCTCACCACCAGGGGCCGTCCGAAAACGTCCTGGGTGACCGGGGGCCAGGTGACCTGCACCTGGTTGTTGGGCATGCGCACCAGGGTGACGGCCGGGACCGCCGGCGGGCCCCAGGCGTTCATCTGGTTGTAGGCGTAGGCCGCCAGAGCATTCTGGAAGGCAGCCACGGCCGCCGGGGCGGGCACGCCTGCCATGCGCCACGCCGCCAGGGCGCTGTCGCCCGAGGCGAATCCCTGGCTTTCCAGCGCCGTCAGGAAAGGCAGCCAGCCCTGGCCGCGCTCGTCCACCAGGCGCCAGGTGTCCAGGGCGTCGCCGGCGACGTTGCGCTGGTAGAGGTAGTTGGTCAACTGGATGGCCCGCTGGCACAGCAGCGATCCATTGGGCCCGTCGAACTCGACCGGCACCGATCCGGCCTTCACCCACAGCGGCAGCGCCGCCGTGGCGATGGGCTCGCCCACCAGCGCCCACAGGGTGCACAGCAGGGGATCTTCCCCTGGGGCGGCCATCTGGATGACGTACCCGGAACGGGTGATGTCCCGGTTGATGGCGTCGTGGCTGTGCATCAGGCCATAGGGCATCAGCCCTTCCCGCCCCTGGAAGGGCAGCGGGTAGGGATCAATGTATTCGTTGACCAGGTCGCGCTGCACCACCTGGGTCATGAAGTTGTGGTTCAGGAAGCCGCCGGCCCAGGCGGAATCCATCAGCGCCATGGCCCGGTCGTGGCGGTGCTGGCCCAGGTGGTAGGTCCCGCCGCTGTAGGCGAAGTTGGCCCGCACCATGAAGCCGTGCGGCGCGGCCGTGCTGTCGTCGAGATCGTAGCGGGTGTAGGAGTAGGCGGAGGCTTCGAAGAAGGCGCCTCGGCCGGTGGAGTCCACCACCCCGTAATTGGCCGTTCGGGTGCGCCCGGTGACGTTGGTGGAATCCATGATAGCCTGGAATTCCTCCAGGGTGGCGCAGGTGCGCAGGGCCAGGCGGATGATGATGCCGTCGTCGTCCGGCCCCGGCACGGGATCGTTGAAGTTGTGGGCGTTGGAGTCGTTGATGCCGAAGCCGGCCGTGTTGACGCCCCCCCAGCACTGGTCGGTCACCCCGGAGTAGGTGATCCCCACGTAGGCGTAGGGCCCGGAATTGTTGTACACGTACTCCTGGTTGGCGTTATCGGAGTTGTCCCGCAGTTTCATGATCAGGGCGCGGCCGTCGGGCGTGGCGCTGCCGCCCACCAGGGCCACGGTGGAGGCGAAAACCAGCGCCGGCCCGAGGGCCAGCATTCCCGCCGCGGCGATCCGAAACCATGCTTGTCGCTTCATGCCCGTAGCTCCCCTGGGATCAGTCAGAATGCAGCCTCGATTGTCGTCCTTTCAAGATAAGCAATTTTGGGCCGTTTGTCAACAGGAATTTTACACGGAGGCGAGTTTTTCGTGTGGCCGGGCGACGAAAAAGAAAACCCGACGATACGCGCCGGGCTTTCGGGCATCTTCTTTTGGAAGGCTGAGCTCCGAAGTTGGAGCTTACAGGCAGGTTCTTATCCTTTGACCTCGATGTAGTACCTCTCCTTCAATCCTTCCAGCCAGCGGCGGTATTCCGCTTCCCGCTTGGCGTTCAGGGCGCGCTGGGAGATGAGTTCCCAGTCCTGGTCCAGGCTGACGTCGCGGGCGGCGTGGCGGCTCTTCAACTGCACGAGGTGCCAGCCGTACTGGGTGCTGAAGGGCTGGCTGATTTCCCCTGTCTCCAGGGTGTCCACCGGGGCGCGCAGGAAGTCGGGCATCTCCTCCAGGGCGAACCACCCCAGGTACCCGCCCCGCCCGGCGCTCTCCAGATCCTGCGAATACGTCTTGGCCGCCTCCTCGAAGGGCATTCCCGCCAGGATCTCCTCCCGGATCACCGCCAGGGTGTCCTGTACGGACTGTTCATCCTCTTCCCGGATCACGGGCTTGACCAGGATGTGCGAGGTCAAGATGCGATTCTCGGCACGGTCCTCCAGGCGGATGATGTGGAATCCGGCGCGGGTGCGCACCGGCCGCGAGATTTCTCCCACGGTCAGGGCTTCGGCGGCGCTTTCGTATTCGCTCAGCAGGTCGCCCTTCTCCGTCCAGCCGATCTTGCCCTGCTTGCGGGCGGCGGTCGCGTCGTCGGACAGGGTGCCAGCCAGGCTGTCGAAGGAGGCGCCGTCCTTGATGGCGCTGTACATCGAATCCGCCCGGGCGCGGGCCCTCGTCTCGGCCGATCCGCTGCCCACTTCGCGCAGGATGTGGGCCAGCTCCAGGGCGTCCTTCATCTGGGGAAACCCCCCGGGATTATCCTTGAAGTACTGCTCCACCTCGCCCCGGGTCACCTTGACGTCCCGTAGGCGCGCCTGCTTGATTTTCTCCACCAGCAGCCCCTCTTCCACCACTGAGCGGAATTCCCGGCGGATGCGGTGGATGGGATAGCCGTACAGCTCCTCGATCTTCTCCTCGGAACCGGCATTCTGGATCATCAGGGCCAGGCGGTTCTCCAGCTCGCGGTCCACCTCTCGGGCCTCCACCATGATGGTGTCTTCCCGGGCCTTGGCCAGCAGGACTTTCTGATTGACCATTTCCGCTAGGACGCTCTTCTTCAGTTCCTCGAATTTCTCCGGCTCCCGGACGGGATTCAAGCCCTGCTGCAGGGCGATGGACTGGGCGTTCTGGTAGACTTCGCTCTCCAGGATGACTTCGCTGCCCACCACGGCGATGGTGCGGTCAATCAACTCCCCGCCGCTCTGGGCCCAGCCGGCGGCGGCGCCCAGCACCAGGAGCAGGCAGACTCCCAGCAGCCGGATAAAACTGTTGCGCAGTGGAGACTTCTGAAGGAATAACATGATTCGGACTCTCAAATCTTCCGGGGATTACCGGGCCGTTACTTCAGGCCCAGCCGGATTTCCGGGCGGTAGGCCGCCCACAGGCTGTCGCGCAAGGCCTGCTCCGCTTCGGATTGCCGCCGGAGCTGCAGCCGGGCGCTGATTTCATCGTACACTTCTTCCACCGGGCGGATGGTACCCTGGAAGCGCCGCTGGCGGCATTTCAGGATAAGATAGCGGTCGTCATCCTGCTTCTGGGGATAGGAGACCCCTCCGGGCGCCAGGCCGAAAGCAGTTTTGGACACCGCGGGATTCAGGTCACCGGGGCCGACCCACCCCAGCTCCGCCCCGGTCAGGGTTTCATAGGAATCGAGGATCTCCTCCAGGCTCAGGCCTTCGGTCAACCTCCGGCGGGCCAAGTTGGCCGTGTCCCGGTCGGGGGCCATGAGGTAGGCCAATTCCACCTGGTCCTCGGTGGTGATGTATTCGGTGCGGTGGAGGTCGTACTCCTTGATTACCTCGGCGGAATCCACTTCCGCCGGTCCCGCGTGGCCCTCGAGCAGCAGGGTGGTCAGCATCTCCCGGTGCAACGCCTCCATGCGGGCCAGAAACAGGCTGTCCTGCTCCAGGCCGCGTTTCTTCGCTTCCTGGAGCAGGACTTCACGGGTAGCCCAATCGCGCGCCGCCATTTCCAGGCCGATTACGTCCGGTTGCCCGGATCCGGAATCGGCGGCCGTCAAGCCGTAGCGTTCCTGCAACTGGCGCAGGGTAATCTCCTGCCGGCCCACGCGTGCCACCACGCGGTCAGGGCCGGACGATTCCCCGCAGCCGGACAGTCCCGCCAGAACCACGGCGAACAGCAGCACGGCGAACTTCATGTTACTTCTGCTGGCCCGGTTCCAGTTCGACCCGGGTGCCCTTCTGCAGGCCCATCTCCCCGGTCTTGACTCCGGGCGCGGTGCTGTCGGCCGCGGCCATGGGCAGGGCGTCCTTCAAAGCGGCTTCGTTGATGGTGATGGGGAAGCGTTCCTTCAACTCCACCATCCAGGCCGTGCGCAGGCTGTCGCTGGACTGCATGCGGATCTGGCGCTCCACCTGGGCCTTGGCTTCCTCGAAGCTCTTGACGTGCGGCTCGGTCCGCTCCACCAGCTTGATGACAGAGTAGGCCCGCGAACCCATGGGGATGGGATCGCTGATCTCGTTGATCTGCAGGCGGAAGGCGGTCTTGCCCATCTCGCCGTACTGGCGGCTGGTCAGGGGGCCCAGGCGGCCGTCCTGCGGCAGGGAAGACTTGCGGTCGGTGTACTGGTGCACCAGCTTGGTGAAGTCCTCGCCCTTCTTGGCTCGCAGCGAGATCTTGTTGGCGAAGGTCAGGTTCTTGCCCTTGGCCTCATCCACCGTGATGTAGATTTCCTGGACCGTGACGGTGGAATCGGTCATGAATTCGTTCATGTGGGTTTCGTAGTAGGCGTGCAGGTTCTGCTCGGTGAGGTCCAGCTTGTCCTCGATGCGCGCCTTTTCCACCAACTGCAGCATGCGGCCTTCCATGGTGGAGCGGTAGGCGTCTTCCACGCTCTTGCTCTTGTACAGCCCCTTCTGCTTGGCTCGTTCCGCCAGCATTTCCGGCACCAACTGACGCTCGACCAACTGGGTGATGGACTTCTGGTCGGTCCACTGAGGGTTGCCGCCCATCTTGGCCACGTCCGCCGCCAGGTCGGATACGCGGATGGTCTTGCCCTTCATGGAGGCCACCAACCACTCCTTCTCCTCGGCGCTGAAGTTGGAGAAGTAGTCATTGTTGCGCGGCACGGACGGATCGCTGACCTTGTCCAGGATCTTCTGGATGTTGGCGTAGTCGAACTTCAGCCCGTTGTCTTCCTTGAGCTTGACCAGGTAGTCTTCGGCCGCCTTGGTCAACGGATCCTGGTACTTGCGGCGCAGGATCATGACGATGTTGTTTTCCTCTTCCTCGAAGCTCTTGAGTTCGCTGTTGGGGCGGCGGTCATAGAGCTTGATGAGGTGCCAGCCGAACGAGGTCTTCACCGGGGCGCTGATCTGCCCGGGCTTCAGGGAGAAGGCGGCTTCCTGGAACTCATCCACCATCCGGCCCCACTTGAAGTACCCCAGGTCTCCGCCGTTGGGCGCCGTGGTCACGTCCTCGGAAAGCTGCTTGGCCAGTTCTTCGAAGTTGGCGCCGTCGTTCAGCGCCTTCTCGATGCTGTCAATGTGGGTCTTGGCCTGGTCCGGGGCGGTCGAGTCGGGGTTCATGGCCGTCTTGATCAGGATATGCGCGGCCTTGACCTCTTCGCCCATATTGTCGTAGGTGGCCTTGATCTCCGCCTTGGGGATGACCACGTCCAGAATTTCGACCTTGTACAGTTCCTGGATGGCGGCCTGCTTGCGGGTCTCTTCGGCGGTCGCCTGGGCCGAAGAATCGCGGTCCAGCCCCAGCTTGTAGGCGTCCTGAAGCTTCATCTTCAGCTCGGCCATGGAGTTGACGATCTCTTTGCGTTCCTCCATGGTGCGCTGGGCGGCGATGTCCTCCCGCCGGTAGCGCTTGATCATCTCGCCCTTGAAGTCGGTGACGGTGATCGTCTCCTTGCCCACCTTGGCGACAGTATCGCCGCCCGGTTTGCCGCAGCCTCCGGCCAACAGCGCCAGAGCCAGCCCGGCGGCGGCCGTCAGCGGCAGCCAGCGGTAAAACCGGGAAGGGTTGGAACGGGAATGGGAATCGTTCAGGTCTGGCGACATGCGCAGCTCCTCCTCTACCATGATATGTGTGGGTTATCCGCTTTTCAAGTATTATTATACCGTTGGATCGGGG
Organism: Candidatus Zixiibacteriota bacterium; assembly: GCA_003599535.1. GTDB lineage: Bacteria > Electryoneota > B3-LCP > B3-LCP > B3-LCP > SURF-9. Next base: position 15,222 of record QZKQ01000064.1, read on the forward strand.
TTATGATCCCGGATTTCACAAAGTATTTTCCCTTGAGGTCACTGCAGTTGGCGCAGAAGGGCGTTGGTCTGGTCAATCTTTAGAGGCCACGGGGTGGAACCATTCCAGCGCAGGCGCAGGGCTGGCGGATCCCCCCCGGTAAATTCCACCGGAAACCCCTGTACCCGGCCCACCACCTGTTGCAGGCGCTGGCCCCACTGTCCGTCGGACCCGGGATGCAATTCCGCCAGGAGGTACTGATCTTTCAGTTCCAGCCGGGCCACCCCCGCCCGCCAACATCCGATCTTCAGTTCGATCAGGTCAAACAGGTGTCGGGCGGCCTCCGGCGGAGAACCGTAGCGGTCGCCGATCTCTTCCGTCAACCGGCGCAAATCCTCGACCTCCTGTGCACCCGACAGGCGGCGGTAAAGTTCCACGCGGTGTTCCGGCTCTTCCACGTAATCGTTGGGCAGGTAGGCGTCAAAGGGGAAATCAATGCGCGGCTCAAACTCGCCGTTGCCGTTGTTTTTGTGGGCCGGAGTCACACCGTCGCTGCTCAGTTCCTGGACGGCGTCCTCCAGCATCCGCTGGTACATGTCGAAGCCCACGGCGTGGATGAACCCGGACTG
>QZKQ01000118.1 GCA_003599535.1 Candidatus Zixiibacteriota bacterium
ATCTATATCACGGCGATCGGCTTCTGCTGCCGGTCTATCCTCTTTCCCCCGACGATCCCGCCAAGGTACAGGAATATATGGGCTACGTCGTGCACGAAACTTCCCGGTTGACCCGCATGTTGACGGAAGTCATGGAATTTTCCCGCCCGGTGCGCGTCAAACGCGAAGTGCAGCCCCTGAACCCGGTAGTGGAACGGGCGGTTCACGTGGTCAAGCAGCAAGTCCCGGAGGAAGTCACCCTGACCCTGACTCTGGACCCGGAACTACCCAGCCTCTTGCTGGATTCCGGCTCCGTCGAGCAAGTTGTCATCAACCTGGTCCGCAATGCCGTTGAAGCCGTGGGCGAGCAGGGTAAAGTGCAGGTGCAGACCCGGGTCTGGAACGGCGGCGCAGCCATCGTCGTGGAAGATGACGGCCCCGGCATCCCTGAAGAAACACAGGCCCGCATCTTCGAACCCTTCTTCACCACCAAACGACAAGGCAACGGCCTGGGCCTCCCCATCTGCCGGGAAATCGTGGCCGAACATGGCGGCCACATCCTGCTGAATTCCACGCCGGGCCGGGGCGCCAGTTTCACCGTCACCCTGGAGGCAGAGGGAGCAAACGGTAACCCATGACGGCGGCGCCGGAACGGTTGCGTTCTCCGGCCGTACATCCCCCGCCCCCGAATGAAATTCGGGGGCGTGTTTTTATCCCGTGAAGCCGCTGGCAGCGACTACCCCCCGCCCATTCATCCCGCAACCACGGCCACTTTTCCGTATTACCAGTAGATACGATCGTTACCTTAATTCAAACCGCGCAGATTTCATGAGCCAACACGATCACCATAAACCCTCCGAGGTCCTGCCGCCCGAACCGGAGCGGGGCGCGCCTCCGCCCGCCGGAGGCCGCCGCGGCCCACACGGCGAGCACGCCGCCCATGCGGCCTCTCCCGCCACCGGCCACGCGGACCACCACGCCCACATGATCGAGGAATTCCGCCGCCGCTTCTGGATCTCCCTGGCGCTGACCTTTCCCATCCTGGTCCTCTCCCCCATGATCCAGGACTGGCTGGGGGTGGCGTGGCGCTTCCCCGGCGACCTGTACCTCCTGTTCGCGCTTTCCACCGTGGTGTACTTCTATGGCGGCTGGCCGTTTCTGCGCGGCCTGGCAGAAGAACTGCGTACCCGCACCCCCGGCATGATGACCCTGGTGGCGGTGGCCATCAGCACCGCCTACCTGTACAGCTCGGCGGTGGTCTTCGGCCTGCCCGGCGCCATGTTCTTCTGGGAACTGGCCACCCTGGTGGATATCATGCTACTGGGCCACTGGCTGGAAATGCGCTCGGTGGCCGGCGCCTCCCGCGCCCTGGAAGAGCTGGCCCGGCTGATGCCTGCCGAAGCCCACCGGGTGCAGCCCGACGGATCCCTCCAGGATGTCCCCCTGGAAAGCCTGGCCACGGGCGACCGGGTGCTGGTCCGCCCCGGGGAGAAGATCCCCGCCGACGGCCGCATCCGGGAAGGCGTATCCTCGGTCAACGAATCCATGCTCACCGGCGAATCCCTGCCCGTGACCAAGCGCCCCGGCGACGAGGTCGTGGGCGGATCGGTCAACGGGGAAGGCTCCCTGACCGTGGAAATCTCCCGCACCGGGGAAGAATCCTTCCTGGCGCAGATGATTGACCTGGTGCGGCAGGCCCAGGGCAGCAAGTCCAAAACCCAGGGGTTGGCCGACCGCGCCGCCATGTGGCTGACTATTGTAGCCCTGGGCGGCGGCGCTTTGACCCTGCTGGCCTGGCTGGTGCTGCTGCGCATGAGCCCGGCTTTCGCCGTGGAACGCGCCGTGACCGTCATGGTCATCGCCTGCCCCCACGCCCTGGGGCTGGCCGTCCCCCTGGTGGTGGCCGTCTCCACCGCCATGTCGGCCCGGCGCGGCCTGCTGGTGCGCCGGCGCTCCGCCTTCGAGAACGCCCGCCGCCTGGAAGCCGTGGTCTTCGACAAGACCGGGACCCTGACCGAAGGCCGCTTCGGCGTCACCGACGTGCTGGTCTTTTCCGACCAGTATGACCGCACCGCCCTCCTCACTCTGGCCGCCTCGGTGGAAGCCCATTCCGAACACCCCCTGGCCCGCGCCATCGTGGAAACCGCGCCCGATACCCATCCCGTCATTGACTTCCGCGCCATCCCCGGCAAGGGCGTGCGCGGCATGGTGGACGGCCGCGAGGTGATGGTGGCCAGTCCCGGCTACCTGCGCGAGCTGAACCTGGAATACCCCGACAAGGAGGTCGCTCCGCTGTCCGCCGAGGGCAAGACGGTGGTGTTCGTGCTGGTCAACGGCCGGGCCGCGGGCGCCCTCGCCCTGGCCGACGTCATCCGCCCCGAATCGAAGCAGGCCGTGGCCGAACTGAAGGCTCTGCACCTGCGTCCCATGATGATCACCGGCGACCGGGAAGCGGTGGCCCGCTGGGTCGCCCGCCAGGTGGGCATCGAAGAGGTCTTCGCCGAAGTCCTGCCCGCGCAGAAGGCCGAACGCCTCCGCGAACTGCAGCGCCGCGGCCTGCTGGTGGCCATGGTCGGCGACGGGATCAACGACGCCCCCGCCCTGGCCCAGGCCGACCTGGGGCTGGCCATCGGCGCCGGCACCGATGTGGCCGCCGAAACCGCCGATGTGGTCCTGGTGCGCAGCGACCCCCGCGACGTGGTCACGGTCATCCGCCTGGCCCGCGCCACCTGGCGCAAAATGGTTCAGAACCTGGCCTGGGCGGTGGGTTACAATGTCGTCGCCCTCCCCCTGGCCGCGGGCGTGGCCTACGGCGCCGGCCTCCTGCTCACCCCCGCCTTCGGCGCCGTGCTGATGTCCCTGTCCACCGTCATCGTGGCCCTGAACGCCCGCCTGCTGAAATTGAAGTGAGCCACCGATCGCACAGATAGACCCGGATAAATGGGGGTGTGGGGTATGGGGTATGGTAGGGGCGACCCGGTGTGGCCGCCCCTGTTGTTATGGAAGAAGGAAAAAGTAATAAGTAAAAAGTGAAAAGTAAGATGGAAAGACGGAGGGTGGGACAGACATTCTTGTCTGCCGGTGGGATAGACACTGGTCACATGGTGCTTGATGCTTGAGGCTCGGAGGGCCACGCTTCATCGTGGCCGGAGGGGTGTAGGGGCGATGCATCTGCCCTCGGGAGGCCTCAGCAGAGGGTCCCGGCGTCATCCTCCCCCGAAGGCACCCTCATTCAACCCGTCGCGCAGATGCTTCGCCCTGGCATGGCCGGCGGCCGAACCCCCTCCAGGGCGAAGCATTTGCCCCCGTGTCAGGCGATGCTGCTCTCCGATAGACCCACTCGCCCACAGTCTACGAACGAGGTCTCCACATGGCAAATGCATCGCCCCTACACCTGCCGCACCCAGAGTTCCGCAACGTGGCGTCTACATTAAAATCCCCAGGTACGGCAGTGAAGATAAACCCGGCGTGATCTGCTTCCTGGTTTGTGCCGCGAATTAGAGCGGTAGCGCAGATCAAGCCGGGCCACCCTGCCATTCGACCCGTCGCGCAGATGCTTCGCCCTGACATGGCCGCGGCATCATCGATCCAGGGCGAATCATCAACCCTCTCTTTCCCCATTGCAGCCCCCCCAACAATTATCCCCCAACATTTTCCTTGCCTGACCCCGCCTCCGCGCTTATCTTCTTGTATTAGACTGAAATTAGTATCCGGCGGCAAAGGCATTCCCGCCAGGAACTTCGCGGCGCTTCGCTCGGTGAAGCAAAGTGCGAATGCCTCCGCCACAACGAAAACGCGGGAAAACCTTTACGGCCTGACGCCTCGACCCGGATCGTTGCGGCTTGCCCGATCCGTCTCCTTCACCCCTTCGTAAGGGCGTTGCCATACCCCCGTAAGCAAGGATCGCCCCATGAAAAAATCCAACCGTTCCATCGGCCTGCTGTTCATCGTCGCCGGCGCCCTGTTGTTCCTGGCCGGCAGCCTGCGCCTGTCCCACCGCGCCCCCGGCCAGGATCCGGCCCAGGCCGAAGCCCTGGCCGCCCAGGTGCAGACCGCCCTCCGTTCCCCGGCCGACACCCTGTCCCTGCAACTGCGCGGGCTGCTCGACGGTCAGCCCGACGAACTGGCCATCTTTGATTTCTTGAAAAGCCTCCATACCCGCGGGGATATCGCCGGCGGCTACGTGGAAACTTCCGCCAAAACCCTGATGACCAATCCCGCCGAACGAGAATCGCCCGACGCCGCCGCCTTCGGCCTGATGACCCTCTCCACCGCCCCCAACCTGGCGCTGCCCGCCATTTCCGAACTGGATGAACTCGTGGCCCAGGGCCGCACTGACCTGGCCGAAGGGCGGGAACTGCGCGGTGTGCACTACCTGCTGGGGGAAATGAACCAGTCCATGGTCTGGGCGGTGCAGGTCTTCCAGACGCCTGAAGATACCACCATCAAGACCACCGGGTTGGGATTCCAGGTCCAGACCATGGCCACTCCCTGGCTGGTCACCTGGCTGGAAACCCGGGCCCAGGAAGACTCCTCCTGGAAAGAAATGCTGTCGGCCGACGGCGACTACGCGATCCAACTGGTCAACCCGGCCAAGGAAGCCGTCCATACCCTGGGCGACGTCCAGGGCAAGAACCTCCTGCGCACCGTGGACCTGGGCGCCTCCGCGCTGTCCTATTCCGGTTGGAAGGTGGCGGTGTGGGTCCGCAACCCGGTGAAGGGAGCCGCCCGCTGGCTGGCCCTGGTCCTGGTCGGCGCCGGCATTGTCCTGGCGGTCATCTAACCTTCACCCTGTAAGATCGAGTTTCCGAGCCTGGAAGGGGCACGCGTCGCCGTGCCCCTTCGCCGTGATCCTCCTGCCCCTCAACAATCCCCCTTCCCCGCCGTATCAACCTCATACCCCACGGTACGGAAACCCGTCTTTAATATTACTATCAACCCGGGAGTATACTATGGACATGTTGAAAGTCCTCGTCACTGGCGCCACCGGAATGCAGGGCGGCGCCGTGGCGCGCCGACTGCTGGATCGCGGGCATACCGTCCACGCCCAGACCCGCCACCCCGGATCCTCCGCTGCGCGCGAACTGGAGCGCCTGGGGGCCAACATTGTCGAGGCGAACTTCGAAGACTACGACTCCATGGTCCACGCCATGCGCCCCGTGGATGCGGTGTACCTGATCACCACCCCCTACGAACCCGGCGGCGCGGAAGCCGAAATCCGCCAGGGGCTGACCTCTGTCCAGGCAGCCCGCGACGTGAATGTCAAGCACCTGCTCTATTCCTCCGTGGGCAACGCCGACCAGAACACCGGCATCCCCCACTTCGACAGCAAGTTCAAAATCGAGATGCGCATCCGCGAACTCAGCCTGGAATTCTCTATCGTCCGCCCAGTCTACTTCATGGAAAACGTCTTCGCCTTCTGGCAATTGCCCGACCTGCAGTCCGGAAAGCTGTACTGGCCCCTGCCCCCGGACGTCGAACTGCAGCAGGTCGCCGTGGAAGACCTGGCCGCCTTCTCCGTGATGGTGCTGGAAAACCGCGGTCAGTGGCTGGGCCGCGCCATAGATATCGCCGGAGACGCCCTCACCGGCCCCGAAGAAGTGGACATCGTCAATCAGCACTCGGGCAGGGACATCGAACTGGTGAAGGTTTCCTACGACGATATCCGCCGCACCAGTGAAGACTTCGCCCGCATGTGGGAATGGTTCGAGGAGGTGGGCTACAGCGCTGACCTCCAGGGCCTGCGCCGCGACTATCCCCAGGTCGGCTGGCATAGCTACGAAGAATGGGCCGGCGAGCAGAATTGGAGCCGCCTGGAAAAGGAACTGCCGGTCACCGTCTAAAGCGAGGCTGGAAAGGCCGGAACGGCAGGTCCGGCCTTTCCTTTGCCCACCGGATGGAAAAAGTACAAAAAACTGCTTGAATTTTCACCTTTCCGTTGGTATCTATGGGAGGCGGCATGGGATCCGGGGAAAAAGAGTCCTTCGTTGAACCGTTGGCCCCCGGAGAATACGAAGCCGGCCTTGGGGACTACCTGCGCAATTTGGACGAGCTGGCCTACTACAGCCTCATCGCCGGATACTTCCGCCACCTGAAGCCGGGCGGATCCCTCCTGGACGTGGGCTGCGGAGAAGGCCTGCTGCAGCAGCGGCTGGGGCCGGAGGCGTATCGCCGGTACGTGGGCATTGACCTTTCCACCGAAGCCATCCGCCGCGCTGCGGCCCGGGCCGACGGCAAGACCTGCTTCCTCCGCGCCGACGCCCGCGAATACGATCCCGGCGTCCGCTTCGACGCCATCGTCTTCACCGAGACGCTGTACTACCTGGAAGACCCCGGGGCGGAACTGCTCCGCTATCGTGACTTCCTGGAACCCGGTGGCCTCTTCCTCATCTCCATGCGCGACCTGGAAAGCCGCCACAGCCTCTGGGACTGGCTGGATCAAACCTTCCCCGTGCTGGATACCGTCCGAGTGACCAACCGTTCCGGCACCGCCTGGACCATCAAGGTATTTCAACCCGGATAGCTTCCCGGGACCGGAGGACGCCATGAACCTGACCGTGCACCGCCTGGATGCCACACGGCGGGAAGACTTCTACCGCCTCCACAGTTCCGACAACCACCACCAATGGTGCTTCTGCGTCGCCTGGCATCTCCCTTCCTGGGTGGGATGGCCCGACTGGCCCGCCTCCCGCAACCGCCACCTCCGTGAAGAACTCTTCTCCCGCCGGGAATACGACGGCTACCTGCTCTACGCCGACGGCCTCCCCGCCGGCTGGTGCCAAGCCGCCCCGCGGGACAGCCTGATCCGCACCCGCAGCCTGTTCCATCTTCCGCCCGATCCCGAAGCCTGGGCCGTCACCTGCTTCTTCATCGCCCCGCAGCACCGGCGGCAGGGCCTGGCGACCCACCTGCTAAAGGAAGTGCTGAATGACCTGCCATCCCGCGGCGTGCGCCGGGTGCAGGCCTTCCCCAAGCGGCAGGAAAATCCCGGCGACGGCGATCTCTGGAACGGCCCGGAAACCCTCTTCCGCCGCGCCGGCTTCACCCTGCTGCGCGACGATCCCCAGCGCCCCGTCCTGGTGCTGGAATTTTAGCCATCCATTCATTTCCGCGTAGGGGCGGGACTCAGCTTGCCCCTTTGGGGTCCCCGCCCGCTAAAACCAGCGACCAACAACCAGCAACCAACTACCAGCCGCCATGTCCAAAAAATCCCTGGGTCCCAAGACCCTGGCTCTCCCCGCCCCGGTGTGGGTGGTGGGGACCTACGACGCCGCCGGCAAGGCCAACGGCATGACCGCCGCCTGGGGCGGAGTCTGCTGCAGCAAGCCGCCCTGCGTTTCCGTGGCCCTGCGCCCTTCGCGCTATTCCTATGATGCCATCGTGCAGCGGCGCGCCTTCACCGTCTGTGTCCCTTCGGAAAAGCACCTCCAGGCGGCCGATTACTTCGGCCTCGCCTCGGGCCGCGATGAGGACAAGTTCGCCGCCGCCGACCTGACACCGGTACGCAGCGAACTGGTGGATGCCCCCTATGTCGAAGAATTCCCCCTGGCGCTGGAGTGCCGCCTGCTGCACACCGTGGAGGTCGGCCTGCATACCCTGTTCATCGGGGAAATCCTGGACGTCAAGTGCGACGAGCAGACCCTGACCGACAACGGCGAACATCCCGACCTGGCCAAGGTTCGCCCCGTGCTCTACGCCCCCGGGTCGCGCCGCTACTTCGGCGTGGGTGAACTTCTGGGCACGGCCTACACGGCGGGCAGGGACTTGGTCCGGAAGAAGCCGTAATTCCTCCCCTGTGGGATCTTTCCGCCGCCTTCAACCTGCTGGAACACCGCTGGCTGTTCCTGAGCTTCCGTTCGGTGCATCATGGCGTCCTGCCGCGCGTGCGGCTGCCCCTGGCCCTGCCCCTGCAGAAACGGCTGGACCAGAAGATCAAGGCGTAACCATGGTAGGCCCGGGATGGTTTGGTGCCATCCCTTCACCGGACCCTGCGTTCCGCACGGTTCCCGGTTGATCCGGTCCGGTTCCCCTTCGCCCCCGGAGCGCGCCCATGGAAACCAAAGAACTGCGCGACCAGGTCCTGGTCATCCTGAAGGCCCGCGGCATCAAGCTGCAGGAGATGGCGCACAGCGATCAGATCTTCGAACGGGCCTGCCGGGAAGCCTGGAAGGGGCTTCCCCTGCTGACCCGCCTGAAGGTCGGCCGCGACAAGGTGGACGAGGTCATGAAATCCATCCGCCAGAAGTTGACGGTGGCGTAAAGCCGCTTTTACTTCTGCCTGCCATGAGCTGCAGCAAGCTGTAAGCTGAGTGCTTCCTTGCGTCCTTCGCGTGAGCTTTTTTTTCTTTTCTTCGCGTCTTTGCGGCTTTGCGAGAAACTTTCTGCGTCTCTGCGTCTCTGCGTGAAACTCCATGGACTATACCCTCTCCACCCTCGCCGACCGCCCCGGTCTGCTGCCCGCCCTGGAACCCTTAAGCCGCCGCTGCTGGCCCGAATTCCTGCTCCACGGCGACGTCACCCTCTGGCACGAGCTGTGGGTCACCTTTCCCGAATGCCAGATCCTGCTGACCGGCTCCGATGACGCCCTGCTGGCCGTCGGTCACACCGTTCCCCTGCTCTGGGACGGTTCATTGAACGATCTCCCCGAACGTATTGAAGATATCCTGTCCCGCGCCCTGGAAGCCCGGCAGCGCGGCGATTCCCCCAATGCGTTCTCCGCCCTGGCCGCCCTGGTACATCCCTCCTTCCGGGGCCAGGGTTTGAGCTCGGCTGTGATCCGGGAGATGAAGGCCCTGGCCGCCCGTCAAGGCGCTGGAACCCTGATCGCTCCGGTGCGGCCGGTGTGGAAGGATCGTTATCCCCTGACGCCGCTGGACCGCTACGCCGCCTGGACCCGCCCCGACGGTCTCCCCTACGATCCCTGGATCCGCGTCCACATCCGCCTGGGTGGCCGTGTCCTGGCCGTGGCGCCCAACACTCTGGCGGTCACCGGCACAGTGGCCCAGTGGGAAACCTGGACCGGCATGGTCTTCCCCGACAGCGGTCCCTACGTAGTTCCCGGCGCCCTCCAGCCCGTGATCATCGACCGCGACCGCGACCTGGGCCGCTACGAAGATCCCAACCTGTGGATGGCGCACGCGGTGTAGCCGCTCTAAGGGTCCCTTCGGTTGAGGTAGGGGCGATGCATTGGCCCGGCGGGGGCCTCGTTCTTCAGGGTGGAATGTCCGCCTGCCGGAAGGCTGCATCGTGCGGGAACATGGGCCAATGCTTCCTCTTTTGCTAGGTCAGGTGAACATCCCGGTCTCAAGGCGAAGCATCTGCGCACCGGGTCGGGCCATGGCGCCTCCGGCGGAGAATGAGGCCGTGACGATCCTCTGCGGCCTCTTCCGGGCAGATGCATCGCCCCTACACCCCACCTCCACCCTTCGCGGCCCCCTCCGGGACTATGACACTGCACCTATGAGGGTAGGTCAGACATTCGTGTCTGACAGGGATTCCCCTTCCCGACAGGCAGGAATGCCTATCCCACCGACCGGCGGGAATCCGTCGGTAGACGGACAGGTGCCGATCCCACGACACCCCGAGGGTGGGTCAGACATTCTTGTCTGACATGAGTTCCCCACCGACAGGCAGGAATGTCTATCCTACCCTCATGTTTTCTTTATACTTTATCCTTTATACTTTAGACTTTCTTTCCCCGCCCCCATTATCTGTGTTTATCTGTGTTCATCTGCGGTTCCAAATCACTCCCACCCTTCCCAGCTCTCATTCCTCACCGCCGCGCTCCCCCGCCGCGACCGCGCCTTCAGGAAGCGGTCCAGGGTGCGCCACGCCTGGATCTCGTAGCGCCGCGACGTCTCCCGCCACTGCGCCGCCGCGCCGTCGGCCTCGTCGGTGGGGCGCAGGCGCACCGCCTCCATGGCCTGGGCATTGCACACGATGGACAGCGCCAGCTCCGTGGCCCCGGTGGCCAGCCCCTGGTCCGTGGACCCCGGGCCGTATCCCTCCTTCAGCCGCGCCAGAATCTTGTCCTCCGCCTCCAGGATGCCCTGGTTGATCAGGTCGTCGGTCACCGTCCCGGCGGTGGTGGCGTAATCCACGTACACGGTGGATCCGTCGGCGATGCCTCCCCCTTCCACGCGTGCCAGTTGCCCCGAAGCATAGTCCAGGGTGTAGTCCGTCCCCCGGGAATGCACCGTGTAGTAGTAGTACCATACGTGCACCGTGGCCCCGTCGGGAATGGAGGTCCCCGCCACCCGCTTGATGCGCCCCAGCTCGCGGTGGATGACGTAATCGGTGCCCTCCACGTACACCACGGCCAGGGCCGGGTTGGACGCCACCACGAGAGTGCCGGGCACCAGGTCACCGTGGGGCAGGCCCCGCCAGTTGTAGGCCGACAGCACCACTGTCCCCGCCGCATACGGCGCGGCCAGGTCAATGGTCTTGATCTCCTCCGAAGCCTGCGTCAGGGATGCGTGCCCCAGTTGCACGGGGTCCTGCGCATTCATAATATGCTCTTCGTTCTCCACCGCCGTCTGCGGCGCGGTGGTCTCCTGCAGGTGCTTGCGCACCGTGGCCAGCGTGGTCCAGGACATGGGGGTCTCCTTTTGGAAGGTACCAGGGGAAGAAAGGTACTATGGAAGGATAATTTTGAATTCATTTAGAATTTATGCTCAGTATCAAATTGGAATATTACTATCTTTGTCTGCAAAAAGGCAGCTTCGGCCTTGAAGATTTAGTGTGAGGGTGACGGAGGCTTGGGTCGGCCCGCCGGGATAGCGACTCCACCATTTCCGTCGCCTCAGGCCCTTACGGCGGCGCCGGGTGCCGGGGTGATTACGATGCCGAACTTCGTGATCCTTGCCGGAAGATTCCCCGCCCTGGCACCGGTGCTCGATCACCTGGAAAGGGCGCCTCGCCCACCAACTCACCTCGGAGTCTATCATGGCACAGTGTTCCCAATGCGGCAAATCCTTGCCCTCGGACGCGTTCGTCTGCCCTTGCTGCGATTCTCGGCTGGAAGCGGCTGCCCCAGAATTTCAGGCTCGCCTGGAAGCCTTGAAACAAAAAGCCCGAAACGACCCCATGAACCCGCAGATTTATGCGGAACTGATGGAAATGGCTTCGCTCTGCGGGGAAATGGGGGATCTTAACAGGACCATCCTGATCTATCGCTTCATCCTGGATAAGAATACCCAGCAAACCGAAGCTGCTCTGGGCCTGGGTCAGGCACTTATCGCCAAAGGACAGTACGAAGAAGCTCTGGAACAATTCCTGTCAGTCAGCAACCAGTCTCCGGCCCCTAATCCACTGATTGATCTGATGTTATGCGAATGCTACTACAAATTGGAACAATTCGATACCGCCTGGGAATACGCCAAAAGGTTGGATCAGTATCCGATTCAGGCAATTCGGAAACTAATCGAGTGACGGCGTCACGGGCCTGTGATCGCAGGATGATACCGGTTCTTGAAAGATTTTTCCTCACTGGATCCCAGTAAGAACTGGAATCCAATAAGCCGTGAACCTTGGCCATTTCTTTCCGGAAACGCTATACGGAACTTAGGCGCTTCGCCCGGAACCAAGCCAGGCATCCACGGCGATCCGGAACTGACGAGCTCCCCCCACGGACAGGAGCCTCTCAACTCTCATCCGATCTTTTTCCCCCGTCGCCAAGTCGTGCAGCGCAGCGGAACACCTGGCGGATCAGAGTGACTGTGTCATCCCGGGCGGGAGCCTCTCGGCCCCCGCCCGGTTTTACTTGGTTACGTTCGCACGTGGATGCGTGGATACTAACCGAGCCAGACGTCCACCGTCTCATTGGTCGTATCCCTGGCGATGACCACCCCCCGCATCTTGTGCCCGCCCGGCGCGAAGGCGTCCACCGCCGACGCCACCCGCACCTTGCCCGCGCCGTCCACTTCCACCATCTGGTTCAGGTCCGGAGCCGCGGCGGTGTTATACTTGAACCGCGCCACCCCGCCGGCCTGTACCGTGCAGGTCAGGGGAATGCCGTTGGCGTCGGTCTCGGCCGACACCGCCACCACCTTGCCGAACAGCTTGTCCCCGGCCGCTCCCATCCCCGCCTCGTTGCTGTCCGATACCACGCCGGCGGTCAGGTTGGCGTCCAGGTCGGTTTGGCTGAAATCCCGGTCCGCGCTGGTGTCCACCTTCATGCTCAGAGTGGGGTACATCCCCACCCCCTGGTTGTCCACGACGAACTGGCTGGCCATCATTACCTCCTTTTCATTTTTTGGTTTCTCGCATCTCGAAGCTCGCATCTCGCATCTAGTAAATATCCAGTCTCACCAGCGCCGACACCTGCAGCCAGGCGCCGGTCAGCACCAGGTTGCAGTAGGTCCCCGAATCCGCGCCGTTGATCCGCAGCATCACCTGGTACCAGGGCGGGTCCGCCTGCACCTGGACGCTCAGGCGGTCGCCGGCCTCAAAGCTCGAGGCGGCGGCAGAGGTGCGCAGGCTGCTGCCGTCCCAGACGTACAGGCGCACCACCTGCCCCGGCGCCGGCTGGGGGTAGCCGTCCCCCGCGTACCCGCCCGGCCCGGCCAGGTACTGTCCCCCCGCCGTCGGCTGCCCCGCAAAATTGATGAGCACGTGATCCTTGCGGTCGCGCAGGTAGTTCTCGGTCGCGTTCAAGGGCATGGTATATCCCCTTGTGATTATTTCATCTCACCTTCACCAGTCGTGTAGGGGCGAAGCATTTGCTATAACTAAGGATGCAGGGTCACCGTACGCAGCATTGATCTGGTAGTTCACCGTTGCTTCCGTTTCATGCAAATGCTTCGCCCTGCAAGATATTGGTTCCCGGTCTAGTAATCTGACACCTTCAGCGCGTCGTCCACCATGATGGTGTACACCGACTCCTTGCTGATGACCGCCGACTCCAGCTTCTGCGAAATCACCTTCTCCGCCTCGATCATCAGCGGCTGCGCTACCGATTCCCGGATGGCGAAGCGCTTGTCCAGGGCCGCGAACTTGGTGGCCGTGGCATTCGGCGACACCACCAGCTTGGCGTTCATGGGCAGCAGACCCTGGTAACGCCCCTGCCGCGCGAACAGCTCGGCCGCGTGCCAGGTGTCCGGATCCTGGTACTGGGTCAGGTTCAGGATCTTCTCGATGTCCTCCTTGGTGCCGATGATGTGGGTCATGTGCGCCGGCACATCGAAGGAGAGCGCCAGGTGCACCATGTCGCTGTAGGCCCACGTCCCCGGCGTCCCCGCGAACACGTCGGTGGCTCCCGGGCTGGTGCCGTCGCCGTTGACGATCACCCCGTAGATCTCGTCAATCTCGTCGTAGGCCAGCTGCGCCCCGATCCACCACAGGAACACCCGGAACTCGTCCAGCCGCTGCCCCCGGATCACCCGGTAGGAAAAGTCGAAGCGGCGCCCCTTGTCGACCACCGCGGCTTCCTTCTCCCGGTAGAGCAGTTGCACGCCGGGGTAGGCGGCCCCTTCGGCCCGCTGGGCCAGCGACTCCTTCGCCCCCGCCGTCTTGATGTAAATGGGCTTGACCGAGGGCCCGCCCACCGGCACCGACGCCGCCAGCAGCTCGGTGGGGTCCTGCACCATGCGGTAGCCCCGCTCGATTTCCCGCTGGATGTATTCCGGCAACAGGATCAGCCCCCCGCCCAGGTAGAAATCCTCCACCGTGATGGCCCGCCGCCCCGTCCCCGCCAGCCCCAGCACCAGCATCTGCCGAGCGAAGGCGTCCGGCCCCTCCGGCAGTCCTTCGCGGCTGGCCGGCGTGGGGTCCAGCTCCTCCAGCAGTTCCGACAGCGTCATCCCCCGCTCCTGCGCTTCGGCATAGAGCGACAAATCCCCCGCCCGCGAATGCCGCACCACCGTGCTCTTCAGGCTTTCCGCTTGGGAAAAGTCCAGGCTCATGGTCGTCTCCTTTCTGTCATTATGGTTGTGTCATTGCGAGGCCGCGCTTTCCAGCGGCCGAAGCAATCTCTCAGCAAATCTGCCGGGCCAGTATGGAGTGCGGAAGCTTGTGACGAAGTCATCCCTGCGGGGCTTCCGCTTTAATAAAGGCAGCTTGCTGCCGCCCCGCCGCGCAGTCCGCCGTGTTCTCCCTTGGACCTTTCCAGAACTGTAGGGCGGACTAAGCGTGGCGCAGTCCTCCATGGATTTATAAACATCTCCATGGGAAGTCTAATTCTTCTTGACTTTCCGCTTTTTTCGGTGTATATTATACCTGCGTCCCCAGACAGTATCCGTGGAGGCTGTCATGCGTTATCTTCTCCCCGTGCTGTTACTTGCCCTGCTCCTGGCCGGCCCGGCGTCGGCCCAGATCGAAATCAGCGGCCCGCTCTCCGGCGCACTGCTGGACACGACTTACCACGTCACCGGCCAGATCTCCGTCCCGCAGGGGCAGATCCTGGTCATCCCCCCCGGCGCCGTCCTGACCTTCTACACCACGTCTAACTTCTCCATCTCCGGCATTCTGCTGGCCCAGGGCACCACCCAGGACAGCATCCGCTTCGAGAAGGGTCCCGGCAATGAATATTGGGAGGGATTGGATTTCTATGCCGATGCGGACGCTTCGATCCTGGCATACTGCCACATCTCCGGTAGTCACTACTGTGGAGTCCAACTGAATCATGCCGATATCTCCATCCGGAACTGCACCTTGCGGGACAACTGGAGCGTACTGCACGGCGGAGGCATTTACTGCCAGTATTCGGATGCACAGATACACGATTGCGTCATTATCCACAACAGCAGCTACGACTACGGCGGCGGCATCTGCTGCACTTTCTCCAGCCCTGATATCCGCGGCTGTGTTGTCGCGGGCAACTACCCCTGGAGCGGCTCCAGCTATCGCAACGGTTTCGGAGGCGGTATCTGGTGCCGTAACGCCTCCCATGCCCGCATCAGCAATTGCCTGATCGCCGCTAACTACGCCTTCCGGGATGGTTCCGGCCTGCACGCTGACAATGACTGCGCGGTCCAGGTTGTCCACTGTACCATCCTGGACAATGTCTCTCTCGGCCAGCAATACGGCACCACTGGCCATGGAGTGTTTCTGGACCACCCGCAGTCCGCCGTGACCAACAGCATCGTGCGCGGCAATGAACCCTTGCAGGTACTTTCAGGTGGATCGGTCACCTTTTGTGACATCGAGGGTGGGTTTCCCGGCTCCGGCAACATCGCCGCCGATCCCCTCTTCGTCTCCGGCCCCTTGGGAGACTATTACATCTCCCAGACCGCTGCCGGGCAGCCGGTGCAGTCCCCCTGCGTGGATGCCGGAGATCCCCATTCCCCCCTAATCGCCGGCACCACCCGCACCGACGGTTCGCCCGACGCCGGTATTGTGGACATGGGCTACCATTACCCTCTACCAGTGGAAGACATCACTCTTGCAGAGCATGAGAATGAGCTGCAACTTCATCCTTCCTCCTTCACCCTTCATCCTTTCACCCCCAACCCCTTCAACCCCTCCACCGTGGCGAGATACGAGCTGCAAGCTGCGAGCTATGTTAATCTCCGGGTCTATGACACCGCCGGGCGCGAAGTCGCTACCTTGGTAGACGGCTGGCGCGTGGCGGGATCGCATGAGGTGACCTTCGACGCCTCCGGGCTGCCCTCGGGCCTCTACTTGGCCCGGCTGCAGGCGGGGGATTTCACCCAGACGCAGAAGCTGGTACTGCTGAAGTAGCATAAACCGTGAACGGTGAACCGTAGGGGCACGGCGCGCC
>QZKQ01000014.1 GCA_003599535.1 Candidatus Zixiibacteriota bacterium
GCAGAGGCGTGGGCTGGAGGTCGTCGTCAGGGCCTCAAGAAGCGAGGCACCCCATCCCTCTCCCCGCCCTCCGGGAACCAGAAGCATGCCACCACGGCCCGGGCATTTAGGATAGCAATTACTTTATGACCATAAGCGGGATGCTCACAATAAACATCCACTTTCAGTGGATAGAACCAAGGTAGCCCGAGAACTTCAGTTCCGGGCGGGGTGGGATGAACTAGCGAGAAGGGGCGGCCACACAGAACCGCCCCTACCAGTGCACGGATTCATTTCAGCAGAATCAGTCCGTCAGCGGACGGATTTCTTCTACTGAAGTGGCTACTTCAGCAGAATCAACTTCTGTACCGAGATCTGCCCCCCCGTTTCCAGCCGGGCGAAATAGATCCCGCTGGCCAGCCCGGCGGCGTCGAAGGTCACTTCGTGCGAACCGGCCTCACGCCATCCGTCCACCAGCGTCGCCACCTCCCTCCCGGCTGTATCATAGACCCGGAGAGTAATATGGCTCGAAGCTCGCAGCTCGTAGCTCAAGGCGGTGGTGGGGTTGAAGGGGTTGGGGAAAGCGCTGATCAGCTGGCAGCGGTCAGGCAGAGTGGCCGGCGGCGCGGGGCTGGGATTATCCAGCAGGGTCATCAGGTCGCGTTCCCGGCTGCGGTAATCGTCCAGGCTGCGGGGCCGGTCCGGATCCAGGGCCAGGGGGCCGGGGACGCCCAGGTAATCCATGATCAGACCGATCTGGTTCAGGTCGGTGACGGCGAAAACCGAATCGGTCAGGGTCTGCGGCTGGTTGGCGATGGCGGTGAAGTCCTCCACTGGATTATCGAAATCCTGCATCAGTACGTGGCAGTCGTTGCGCACCTGGCGGGCGGTTTTGCCCACCATGTCATCCCCGTGCTGCAGACAGAGGGCGTCGAAGTAGGCGCAAAGGTCGGTCAGCGGGACGTTCACTTCGTAACCGCAGGACAGCACGTGGGGCAGAGCCTGGCAGATGGCATCCGATTCGTTGGGATAAGCGGCGATCAGGCTGGTGAACAGAGTGTACGCGGTGGTGAAATTTTCGGCGGCTTCGGCGGCCAGGGCGGCCTCGAGTTCATCGTACACGTCCGTATCCATGCCCGCAGTACCGTAGCTGAAGGGCGGCAGCGTGCCCGGAGTGGTGCGGTAGGGCGCAAAGGCGAAGTACCCCACCGGATAGAACCAGGTGGACAGCGGCGAAGCGCTGCCCCAATAGTTCTGCAGCACCTTGCGTCCGACCGGAGGCGAGGACTCATCGAAGATGACGATGCGATCCGTCGCATGATTGTTGATGATGTTGTTATTCGCCTTGTTCATGGAAGGGAACCCGGCGCGGGCATGGATGACGCCGTAACCGGTTCCCGCCGAGCTGCTCCAGGTGTTGACGTTGGTCAGCAGCGAGGGCGCGCTGGACATATAGGTGCCCAGGGCGCTACCGAACTGCTCTTCCACCCGGTTGCCGTAGATGTTCGGGCTGCTGACCAGGCAGGTGATACCGTTATCGGAAACGCTGCCATCCAGAATGTTGTCGTGGATGTAATTCTGGTAGATTTTCAGGGTGGAGGGCACGCGGGCCAGGTGAATGCCGCACTGCCGGCTGGCGTAGATATCGCAATTGGCAATCCAGGAACCTCCGGTGGGCGGCACCCGGGTGGGCAGATCGAACATGAAAATACCATCGGTGGTGCTGTTGGCGATGGTACAATAGGTTACCCGAATGGTACCGGGGTAAGCGGACAATTTTTGGGCAATAATCCCCGTGCCGCAGTATTCCATGCGGCAGTGGGTGATGGTCAGCGCCAGGTAAGTGCCCAGGTTGGGGGTGGCTTCCATGCCGCATTCCGCGTACCGAACGTGCAGGTAGGCGATGGTTTTCATGCCGGTTCCCGCCAGCGCTTGGACCTTGATTCCGCCCCAGACCGGAACCCCCGGAGCAGCAGTCAACAGCACTTTGTGCTCGGGGGTGGCGCCCACAGTGGCCAGATTGCCGCCTTGCAGATAGATCCGGTAGTTTCCCTGCGCCTGCACCTGGCAATCCAATGCGGTGTTGTCCAGAGTCAAGGTGGCTCCGGACTGGACGAACACGTCGCCCGACAGATAATTCAGGCCACTCCAGGTGGTGTTGGCTGAAATGACCCCACTCCGGTAGACCTGCGCCTGAACCGTGCAGGCCAGCGTCAGGATGAGAGCGATGCCTACCACGAAGCACCAGCGTTTCATATGGACCTCCTCCAGTAAAAATGATGATTGTCTATTCCCACTTTAAGGAATAGCCTCATTAAATCGGGAGGCATGCGGGATCTGCACTTCGGGAGAAGTCAGGGCAACCATTCGGGAGAGGGGCGCACCGGGAGTCAGGGATGAGGCCGGAGCGGGGGTGAGGCCGGGAGAGGCAGCAGCTTCGCAGGTGGCGGGACATCCTCAAAATACCCACCCGGGATTGGCAATATAATCAACTTCAGATTCATTGCCAAAATAAATTTCATGTATTTTTTGTGAAATTGGAGATAATCCGGTACAAATGACCGGGGCGCGATCCGTCCTCTGGAGGACCGCGCCCCTACCAATGCACGGATTCATTTCAGCAGAACCAACTTCTGCACCGAGCTCTGCCCTTCGGCGTCCAGCCGGGCGAAATAGATGCCGCTGGCCAGCGCGGCAGCGTCGAAGGTCACTTCGTGCGAACCGGCCTCACGCCATCCGTCCACCAGCGCCGCCACCTCCCTCCCGGCCGTATTATAGACTCGGAGAGTGACACGGCTCGCAGCTCGCAGCTCGTAGCTCAAGGCGGTGGTGGGGTTGAAGGGGTTGGGAGACGCCTTCAGGGTCAGACCCGAAGGGAGAAGAGGGGTCTGTGACCCCCGCTCGCCGGGGAAGGGGTCGCCGGTGCAGGCCCAGTCGCCCCATTCCGTGTTGCCGGGGCCCTCCGCGGCCGATTTGGTAAAGGTGAAGCTGTCGTAATCCCACAGGGTGTCGGGGTAAACGCCCACTCGCCCTTCGTAGATGTAGCTGCCCGCGGGCGTGCCGCCCGGGACGTTTTGCACTCGCAGCCGGGAGATGTTGGCGCCGCCCGGCAGGGTCAGGTTCAGCGGGCCCAGCACCGGACCGTACCACCCGCCCGCCGGCAGGTGGACCATGATCCAGGCCTCGAAGGTCATCGCCGCGGTCCCACTGTTGAGCAGGGCGGCGGTGAAGTTGAAACTGCCGCCTCCCGGGGGAATGATGATGGGCGGATTCTCCGGCGTCAGGGTAATGCTGATCTCCGGTGCAGGCGTGGCATACCCGTCGTCCAGGCACCAGAAGACGCCGGCGCTGGCCTGGACGCTGGTGTGCCACAGGTATTCGCCGTCAAATCCCACCCCTTCCCCGAAATCAGGCCAGGTGGTGGGAGACCCGGCCTGGGCCGCCACCGTGACGGACGTGCCGGAGACGGTCAATTGCTTGATGGTGTTGCCGATGTTGTCCATCACGAACAGTTGTGAACCGGCGGGGGCATCGGGATTCCATTCGGCGTCCATGTACAGGCCCACGGTGGAATCGGTGTCCCACTGCCCCAGGATGGCGCCGGTGGTGGTCATCTTGTAGAGCCGGCTGTCGTTGACCAGGGTGCCGCCGGCGCCCACCCACAGGTATTGGCCGTCCCAGGCGATGGAGCGGCAGGTGTACGAACCGGTGGCGGGGAGAAAGGAGCTGATTTCCGACCCCGACAGGCTGATGCAGAAGATGGCGTGCGCGGGGTAGAAGCGCACCACCCAAAGGTTGACGCCGTCGAAAGTCATACCCAGGGCGGTGCCCACGAAGGGGAAGGGGACGTCGGCCAGGACGGCGCCGGTGGCGGGGTCAAGGCGCAGGAAATGGGAGGAGAGCGGCGACATGATGTTCTTGATCACGACCAGTTCGCCATTGGCCCAGGTGCAGCCGGTGTAACCGTTGTTGGGCGAACCCAGGGGCGGCGCGGGGATGGTGGTGATGATGTCGCCCAAATTGTCCAGTTCGCCATACGTGGCGGGGCCGTAGGCGCCGGTCACCGGATTCAGCGCGGGCGGGGGATCAGCGGCGAAGGCGAGGGGGAGGATCAGGGCGGCGGCGAGCAGGGCAGGTCCGAGTGTCCGTTTCATGGGGGCCTCCTTGGGATGGGATAGGAAAGGGCCGGTGAAACGCCCGGTCAAGTGGGAAAGAATACCTCAGATTTCATAATATAGTTATAATTAGGATCGAAGTCAAGCTCAATATGCGAATTTCGCATTTTTTACCGCTGCCGCCAACAAAAGAGCGGCGCGCGGCGCCGCTCGTAGCCATTCTCACGCCCAACCCTAATCTTCTTCCGCCAGGGCGTTGTAGATCAGCGCGTAGGCGGCGCCCATCTTGGCCCCGTCCAGCAGGGCCCAGCCCAGGCCGACCAGCGCCCCCTTGGGCGTCAGATCCACGCCCGGGTAGATATCCTGCAGGGTGCGGCGGGCGGCGTCCCAGCCGCCCTTGCCCCGGCGCAGCCCCAGCCACAGGATCAGCGTCACCATTTCCAGCCCCATGACCAGCCCGAAGGCTCCGGCCGCGGCCTTGACGTTCAGCTTCATGCTCACCTCCATCGTTGACATTATGGCAGTTGGAGGAGATACGGAGGAGGCGGGGGGAGAAGTGAGGGAACAGCGCCCATCACTGCCCCGCCCTGAGGCATGGAGATACGGCTAAAGAGGAAAAGCCCCGTGAATGGTCATACACAAATAGAACTGCTGATTCCCGGCCCCTGTTAGATCCCCCCCTACCCCCCCTTATGAAGGGGGGTAAACACCCGGCGGGGAGGAGCCTTTCCCCCCTTCCCAAGGGGGGATGAAGGGGGGATAGAAAAGCTGGGCAGCCCCCCTCAGGATTAGCACATTGATGTGTCCATGACCATAATGGGGCTCATGTACCCATGCGCAGCGACCCACCGGATTACCGCTCCGGGGGCGGAGGGGATGAATTGAGCGATTGGAGGTTACCCAGCACGGTTTGGACGTGGGGATGACTGTCGTCGAAATATTGGCGGAAAATGCGCAGCGCCCGCTCGTAGTGGGCCCTGGCGCCGGGCAGGTCGCCCAAGTCCTGAAGCACCGAGCCCAGGTTGTTGACCAGCGTCGCCACGTTGGGGTGATTCTCGCCCAAGATGCCTTCGAAGATCTTCAGCGCCCGCTCGAAGCGGGCCCTGGCGCCCGGCAGGTCGCCCATGGCCCGAAGCACCAAGCCCAGGTTGTTGACGCGGATGGCGACAGTGTGGTGATCCGGCCCCAGGGTTGCCTCGCCGATGCGCAGCGCCCGCTCGAAGTGGGCCCTGGCGCCCGGCAGGTCGCCCAGGTCCCACAGCACCCCGCCCAGGTTGTTGACATCGGTAGCGACTTCCGGATGATCCGGCCCGTAGATTCTCTCGTCAATGCGCAACGCCCGCTCGAAGCGGGCCCTGGCGCCCGGCAGGTCGCCCAGGGCCCGAAGCACCAAGCCCAGGTTGTTGACGATGGCTGCTACTTCTGGATGATCAGTGCCAAACACCTTACCATGTAAGCACAATGCTCGCTTGTAGTATTCTTGAGCACTTACATAATTAGCTAAGCCCTGGACATACAACCCACATTGATTCCATATATGGCCGGCAGCCTCGGGCGCAACTTCCAGACTCTCCGCATGTTCGGCGGCGGCGGTGGCGTGGGGCAGCAGGCGCTTGCAAGCGTCCCAGGTGCTCACGTCATCGCTATCAAAGGGGTATGCGGCACTTACCACTTTTACGGCCGCTGTAGCCCAGAGCTTTTGGGCCTTTTTATTCATTCGGTCCAGCAGCACCAATTGCACCAGCCTGTGAATGGAAAAGGTGGCATCCGCCGTTTGAACAAGGGAGAGGCGCTTCAAGGCCGCGATGGCTTTGTCGAGTGCCACTTGATTTTTTGCAACTGCCGCCAACGCTTTCGGTAAGTGTTTGATTCCGCCGGTGATCAGGTCCAGGGGGATGTTGTCGGGAGCGAGGAAGGCGGCGAGACGTAGAAGATCCGCCGCTCCGGGAGTTTTCTCAGCTTCGGTGAAGGCCATGTTCCAGGTGGTGAGTACGGTGCCGGGATAGCCGTGCGGCTGGGGAACTTCATCCAGAAGACGGAGGCGCCGTTCGCGGTATAAATCGAGGTAGTGGGACAGCGTGCAGCCCACTGCGCAGCAGTAGGCGGCGGCGTGCTCCAGAGCCAGCGGCAAATCCTCCAGTTCCCGGGCGATTTCCGCCGCGGCTGCTTTGTCTTTATCATCGGCCTTGTCTTTGATCCCCATCCGCTCCAGAAGAAAGACGATGGATTCCTTTTGCCGGTCAAAGGTGGGGATTTCCACCGAGGCGGGATAGGCGCTCCAGTCTTCGTGGCGGGAAGTCACGATCACATGCCCGGAACCGCCGGTGGGACGGTATCCAGCCAAATCCTCCGGTTGGCGCACGTTATCGAACACGAGCAGCCAGCCGTCGTGGGTTTCCAGCCAATTGCGCACGAAGGGGATGAGTTCGCGCTGATCCTTTACGCTCTCGTAGGAAGGATCCAGTTTTACCGCCAGGGAGGTATAGTCCAAGGCCAGTTGCGCGGGTTCCTCTGAGCGAATCCACCAGATGACGCGATAATCCTTCCTGTGCAGATAGACGTATTGCAGGGCGGTCTGGGTCTTGCCGACTCCGCCCAGGCCATGCAGGGCGGTCAGGGCGGCGAATTGGCGCGATAGCAGAGATTTGCGGAGTTCTGCCAGGATCTCCACACGCCCGGTGAAATGGGTGTTGGGAGACAGGGGGATGTTCCAGGGTTGGTTGGGGAGAGGGGGCGGAGGTAATACTTCAGAAGAATTTGATCGAGTAATGCCGTGAGGGAGATGAAGAGCTTTTTTCAGCCACTCAGGAGGCGACAAAGCCAGGTAGGTGCAATAAACCGTAGCGGCAATGCCGAGAATTCCCCACAATAATGTCGAAGGGTCCATAAAGAGATCTCCGGAATGGCATCTAAAAATAGTAAAATTTGCATTGCATTGTCAAGTGATTTATGAAAAAGTTTATAAAGAAAAGCTGTACATGTCGAGCCTGAAAATGCCAAGCCCGGCCATCCCCCGGCCGGGCCGCGCGGTTGCACCTCTGTCTCCCGCCGCCAGGAACCGCTTCGCTTTCCCGCAGGGACCACTGCGTGGCAATCCTGGCGGCAACGAAACGCGGAGGCTTTTCTCGGATCTCGGATCTCGCATCTCGCATCTATTCATATTCCGGCACTTCCCCGCGGTTGTGCTGGTACACCGGGCTGTCCAACTGCTGCATGTGGCGCAGGTATTCTTCCCCGCTGATGCGGTTGTGCCAGTAGCCCGCCAGGCGCGCGGCGGAAGTCCCCAGCAGAAACAGCAGGACGATCAGGGCGGCGTAGGCCAGCCGGGGCATCTTCGCCTTGTGCGCCGGGAGCGCCAGGTACAACGTATCTTTCACCGGGCAGGCGTCCACGCACTTCAGGCAGGCGTGGCATTCATCCGAAGCCACCCACCTGGCGGTGTGCACCTGAATGCGCGCCGGGCAGACCTTGCTGCACTTGCCGCAGTCGGTGCAGGTGGCCCGGTTGCGGCGGATCTGCCAGGGGGAAACCAGGCTGACCGCGCCCAGCAGCGCACCGTAAGGGCAGAGATAGCGGCACCAGAAGTACGGTACCACCACGGACAGGAACACCAGCGCCCCCAGAACGTACAGGGTCAAAGCTGACGGTTCGGCGAAGAAGGCCCACATCTTGATGTCGGCCACCCGGTTGTAGGGGCTGTAGATGAACTTTTCCAGGGTTATCACGTCCATTTGCACCAGCACGGCCCAGAGGAAGAAGGCCAGCAGCAGGTATTTGATCCCGCGCAACGGGTAGTCGGCCCAGCGGGGCAAGCCTCGCGGGGTGGCATGCTTCCGGCGCTTGGTTTTTCCGCGACGAAACATGCGGTTAAGCCTCGCCAGGTATTCCGACAGCAGTCCCACGGGGCAGACCCAGGAGCAGAACCCCTTCTTCAGGAAGAAGGCTGATACCAGGATGATCAGCAGCAGCACCGCCGCGGAAGGGTGGACCTGGTTGAAGATGCCGGTCAGCAGCCAGTACTTCAGGCTGATCAGGGCGGAGATGGGCAGAAAGGCTTCCACGCCCGGCGGGCGCTGGACCGTGGGAATGGCGCCGTCCTGCAACTGCCACACGAACAGGGTGAATTCCAGCCCGATCCACAGGGTCAGCAGCAGGAATCCGACCTGCACCGCCTTGCGGTAGGGCTGGATCTTGAAGCGGCTCGCCTGGACCGGCCTGGGCCGGGTCGCATGGGTCTGCGGTTGATGATATTTTAGTGATTCAGTTGCCATATCAGGAAGAATTTTTCACCACAGAGACACAGAGTACACAGAGAAGATCCATTTCACGCAGAGTCGCAGAGACGCAAAGAGTCATTCTGTTGCCGCCAGGATTGAAGCGGGGTTACTGGCGCAGTTTCCTTGTTCAAAACCGCGAAGCAACCCTGCACCGATGGCTCCCGAAGGTCCGATAAGCGGTTCCTGGCGGCGGCACATTCCTCACATTCCCTCCCCGCCAGGAATCGCTTCGCTCAAGCCCGGTGGCCATTCTGAGACAACTGCTTCATCCGAGCTTGCTGTCATGACCAACGGACAAGGCCTGGGGCTTCGCTTCAATCCTGGCGGTAACACTTTTATGCCGTTGCTGTAAGCCGAGTGCTTCTTCTCTCTGCGTTCTCTGTGTCTCTGTGGTGCACTTTATTTTTACGCCGCGGCGGTTTCTTCCTCGCGGGCGATGACTTCCGTCGCCGGTTTCAGGGTCAGCAGGTCGTAGATCAGGATGACCACTCCCACCAGGAAGCCCAGCCCGCAGACCAGCACGATCTTGAACCAGAGCTGCATCTGCAGTTGGGTGGTCATGAAGCCCAGCCCCAGGACCCGTTCCAGGTACGACTGCAGGACTCCAGCCACGCCGAAGGCCAACCCCATCAGGAACATGGATACGCTGGTGATCCAGAAGCCCCACTTGCCCAGGATTTCGCGGAAGCTGGTCAGCCCCTTAAGCCGGCTGAAGGCGTAGTAGAAGACGGTCAGGTTCAGCAAGGCGTAGGCGCCGAAGAAGGCCAGGTGGCCGTGCGACACCGTCACCTGGCTGCCGTGGGTGTAGTAGTTGATCTGCGGCAGGGTGTGGGCAAATCCCCAGATCCCCGCGCCCACGAAGTGGTAGATGGCCAGCCCCACTGCCAGGGTGAAGATCAGGGGCGACTGAATGGTCAGCTTGCGCTTCTTCACGTGATGGGCGGTGTCCCACAGCATGAGGATGATGGGCACCGGTTCCAGGGCGCTGAAGATGCCGCCCACCCACAGCCAGTAATGGGGTGCGCCGATCCAGTAGTAGTGGTGCCCCGTTCCGGCGATGCCGGTGAACATGAACAGGCCAATCTCCACGTACAGCCACTTTTCCACCACCTTGCGTTCTACCCCGGTAATCTTGATCATCAGCCAGGCGAAGATGGCCGCGGTGATCAGTTCCCAAGCGCCTTCCACCCACAGGTGAATGACCCACCACCAGTAGTACCAGTCAATGGACAGGTTTTTGTAGAAGGGCAGGCCGAAGAGATAGAGCACGGCCAGAGTCACCAGGCCTGCCATCAGGGTCCCCTGCGTCATGGTGAAGTTGCGCCCCTTGATGATGGTCATGGCCACATTGAGCAGAAACATCAACGCCCCGATGACCACCAGGAAGTCCAGCGGCAGGGGGATTTCCAGCAGCGGCTTGCCTTGAGTCCAGCCGAAGAAGAAGCCGATCAGGGCGGCCACGCCGGTACCCACCAGCAGGATCAGTTGGGCGTAAGCCAGCTTGGGGCTCCACAGTTCGGTTTTGCTCTCATCCGGGATCATGAAGTAGGTGCCGCCCATGAACCCCAGCAGCAACCACAGCACCAGCAGGTTGGTGTGCATGGCCCGGGCGGTGGCGAAGGGGAAGACATCCACCAGTTCCTGGGGCAGGGTGAAGGCGTAGTTGACGGCCAGCCACAGGCCCATCACGACCTGCAAGGCGAAGAGGAACAGCGCCACCACGAAGTAGGGGTAGGCGACGCGCTGAGTTTTGAATTCGATCACCGGACACCTCCGTTCTGCCGGGACAGGAAATCCGCGATGGCCTGGATGTCCGCGGCGGACAGTTCTTCACCGTAGGGGGGCATGACGGCCGAAGGGTTGACGCTGTGGGGATCGGCGATCAGCCGTTCCAGGGCGGCGGCGTCATAACGGTCGCCCACGCCGTCCAGGGCCGGGCCGACCTCGCGACCCACTCCTTCCAGGGTGTGGCATTCGAAGCAGCCGGTTCCCTTGAACAGGGCGGCGCCCCGAGTCATGCCGGTGTTGGCGGTCAGGCGGTTGGCGCTGCGGGTTTTGGAATCCTGCGGCGGCCAGTCGTTGGTGTCAATTTCGTTGACCCAGGCAAAGAATGCCGCCAGGCGGTCAACCTCTTGGGCGCTCAGGTTCTGCTGGGGCATCTTGCGGAATGAATTGGCCAGGACCACCTCCGGTTGTTCCAAAACCCGGCGGATGTAAGCCTCGCCTCGCCGGTCGTACACCCGGGTCAGGTCCGGCGCGTAGTAGGCGCCGAAGCCCAGAATGGTGTGGCAGACGTTGCAGTTGTACTTCTGGAAGACCTTCTTTCCGGCGACCACCTCGTCCGACAGCTTGTCGGCGTTGGTCAGGACCGCCACCTGGCGGTGAGTGTCCACCGTCAGAGCCAGGAACAGGATCAGGGAGCTCAGCGTCCCCACCCAGAAAATCCCTTTGGCCGTTTTTTGCGTCATTGCTCTCTCCTGAGTTTGTGTCGCAATTCACGTGAAGTTGCGGGCCATCACGCTGCACACCTGAATCAGAAAGACCACTAACGACGAATTCGGAATCCCCTGTCCTGCAGGATCAATGCTGGTGTCCGGCAGACTCCGTCTCAGCGTGGGAAGAGGCCGAGGCGGCCTGGTGCAGGCCTTCGACGTAGTGGATGAAGTCCACGTAAGCGGCCACGTAGCGGCGGCCCGCCTCGACATTGTGGGTGGCGTGCTGGCGGGCTTCCATTACCTTCCGGTAGCGGTCGCGGAGGCCCTGGGCCACCCCGGCGGTGACCTCTTCGACCACGGGATCAACCGCTCCGCCTTCCAGGGCCTGGTCGGCGGCGGCGATGCCGGGTTCCACGGTTCCGGCGGGCTTCAAGCCGGTGTAGGGCGCGCCCTCGCCTTCGCGGTGCACCCGCACCAGGGTTTCGAAGAAGTAGCGGTCGGCCAGTCCGCGGGCCTGCCCTCCCTGCTGCCGAACCGACCGGGCCAGATCGAAGGCTTGGCGGATTTCAGCTTCCTTATCCGGTCCGACCCACTTCAGCACGGGAGCGGCGTCGCCGTTGTCCAGGGCGGCGCGGGCGTCCATGATCACGGGACCGTCCAGGGTGTCGCAATGCGCCGCGGCGGGGCGAGGCATGAACACTGCCAAGCCCAGCATCAAGGCTGTGAATAGTGTCATGAATACTTTCATCTTCCACCTCCTGATTTTGGACTTTTCGCCGCCAGGAACCGCTATTTTAACTATCCGAGGGCATCATGCAGGACAGGTGTATCTTCTTTCTGGTGCCTACTGCGCAAGATACCCCGCTTCAATCCCGGCGGCAACCAAAATGATTAATTTATCTTCTCTGTGCTCTTTGCGTCTTTGCGGTGAATTTTATCCCACCTGCTGGAACGCCGGCCCCAACTGCGCCAGGGTGGTGCCGGACAGATAATCGTACACCGTGCGGTTGACGTTCTCCAGCAGTTGCCCCATCAGGCAGGTCCCCACGGGGCAGACGTCGTGGCCCAGCAGGCAGCGGTTCCAGTCGAAGGCCCCTTCGATGGCCTCGTACACGTGCAGCAGAGTGACCTGGTCCGGCGGGCGCGTCAGATTGAAGCCGCCGCGGGGGCCGCGCACGGACGTCACCAGCCCGACCTTGACCAGCCGCTGCATGACCTTGGACAGGTGGTTTTCGGAGATGCGGAACAGGGCCGCGACTTCGCGGGTGGTGAAGCGCCGTTCAGGCTGGGCGGCCATGTAGGCGGCGGTGTGGATGGCCAGGCTGGCCGCTTCGGTGATCTTCAGCATCGGGGTTCCCCGGGTGTGTGGAAAAGCTAATCTCGTATTGTGGTACTAATATACCACAATTAATGTTGGGGAGGCAAGAGATTTTTTCTTTTTTCGGGTCACACCGCGATTCACCATCCATTGGGATGGATTTTCTCCGTCCGGCGCACGTAGGTGTTGTAGATTCTGGCGATGATCCACCCGGCCAGCAGACCGTCAAGCAGCCCCCAGAGCAGCCCCGCCAAGCTGCCCAGGGGCGTCACCCGGTAGCCGGGGTAGAGGTTGCGGAAGAATTCTTCATTGACCCAGGCATTCTTCCTTCCCCGGCCCAGGATCAGCCACCAGGTCATGATGAAGATGTCGGCGGCCCAGGCCAGCCCCAGCCCCCAGGCGAAGGCCTTAGGGTTAAGCTCGCGGTTATTGTCCATGCGTCCATCCCTTCGATCAACGTCGGTCTTCCAAGGAGATACGAGAATGGAGCAAGAAAGGGCGCGGCAACCCGCGCCCTGGGAATATGAAGGGGTAAATCCATCGGATTTACGCCAGCGCCCCTTCCGGAAGTTCGACCTCCAACTGCTGGAAAATGCCGCTTACACCGCCATCGGGCGACTTTTCGACCTTGAATTCGGTGATCTTGTCGCCTTCGAGGGTGCACTCGAAGCGTTCTTTGGGCAGCCGGATCTTCCTGTTGGTCGGCTTCACGGTGGGCAAGTCCGGCAGGGTCAGGGTTCCGGTGTGGGTGCCGGTGATCTGCACCGACCCGGAGATCCTGTTGCGTCCCTGGTCCTGGAGGTTCTGCAGATTGAATTTCCAGTCGGGGAAAGCCTTGAGCAGCGCCGCGTGGAGGTCCAGGTATTCGCGTTTGTTCACCGGGGTGGGCGTGGGGCCGCTGAAGGTGAAGTCGTCGGTCAGGTACTTGCCGGCCTCGCGGACGTTCCCGGATTCTATGTCCTGGAATAGATTTTTCACGATTTCTGAGTAATGCATGTGCGTCCCTTTCCTGATGAAATAAACCACTTCTCTGGGGAAGAGGTGGCTTCTGTATATACATTTACGAAAGGGGCAGTATGCGGTTGGGAACAGCAACGGCGGCTCGCGGCCGCCGTGGCTTGAAATCGTCGCAGATTTAACTTCGAAATCACTTCAGCAGCACCAGTTTCTCCACCGCCGCAAATCCCCCTGCCGTCAGCCGGGCGAAGTAGATCCCCGAGGGCAGCCCGGTGGCGTCGAAGGTCACCGCATGCGATCCCGCTTCCCTCCAGCCGTCCACCAGCGTCCACACTTCGCGGCCGGCGGTGTCGTAGACGCGGAGAGTGACGCGGCTCGCGGCTTGCAGCTCGTAGCTCATAGCTGTCGTGGGATTAAACGGATTGGGGGAAGCGTTCAGGGTCAGACCTGAAGGGAGAAAGAGGGTCTGTGACCCCTGTGACCGCTCGCTGGGGAACGGTTCGCCGGTGCAAGCCCATACCTCACCAGCCCCCAGCCCCCAGTCCCCAGTCCCCAATTTGCTGAAGGCGAAGCCGGAGGTGTCCCACACTGTACCGGGGTAATCCCCCACCCGGCTTTCGTACCAGTAGTCCCCCACCGGGGCTGATCCGGGGATGACCTGGGTCCGCTGCCGGGTCAGGGATCCGGAAGCGGGCAGGGTCAGGTTCAGCGGCCCCAGCACCGGACCGTACCAGCTCTGGTTGGGCAACTGCACCATGATCCAGAGGTCGAAGATCTGGGGCGAGGTCTCGAGGTTGGCCAGGGTGCCGTCGAAGGCGAAACTGCCACCGGAGGCGGGGATTTGTATGGGCGGATTAACCGGGGCCAGTGTAACCTGCACCTCGTGGATTTCGGGTTGGTACTGGTAAACACCCAGATAGTAGTCATCCGCCACATAAATGTATTCCCCGCTGACCGCCACCCCGTAGGCCTGGCCTGGAGTCAGATAGTAACCCACCTGCACCGGAGCCGCCGGGTTGGCGATATTGATCACTCGCAGTCCGCCGAAGTAATCGGCCACGAAAGCCAGATCCCCGCTGACGGCCACGCACTGGGCCCAATCCGGCGTGTCGCAGAACCCCACTTCCTGGGGATTGGCCGGGTTGGCGATGTTGATCACCCGCAGGCCGCAATCATCGTCCGCCACGCAGGCGTAATCGCCGCTGAGGGCCACGCTGCGGGCGTACCCGGGGGTGTTGTAGAAGCCCACTTCCTGGGGACTGGCCGGATTGGCGATGCTGATCACCCGCAGGCCGCTCAGGCCATCCGCAATGTACGCGTACGTCCCGCTGACGGTGACGCCGGTGGCGTACTGCGGAGTATTATAGAATCCCACTTCATAGGGGGCGGCCGGGTTGGATACATTGATCACGCGCAGCCCGCAATCGCCGTCCGCCATATAGGCGTGACTGCCGCTGACCGCGATGCCGAGAGCGATCCCCTGCGTGTCGTAGTATCCCACCTGCTGCGGGGCAGCCGGATTGGTCACGTCAATGGCCAACAGTCCGCTCAAGGGATAGACGCCGTAGAGATCGTTGTCCGCGATGTAGGCGTAATTGCCGCTGAGGGCCACGCCCGACGCCAGGGCGGGGGTGTCGCAGGTTCCCACGAGCACGGGGGAAGCCGGGTCGGCAATGTTGACGATCCGAAGACCGGACTCGGAATCGGCCACGTAGGCGTAACTGCCGTTGACGGCTACGCCCAGAGCGGATCCGCCCGGGCTAAAGGCGAGCTGCCCCACGCGGGTCACGTTCAGGCTGTCCTGGGCTCCGGCGGCCGCCGCCAGCAGCAGGGACAGGAGGAAAACCAATCCAGCGCGTCTCATAACCACCTCCACCTGAATGGAATGATGACTGTATTGCAGAATGCGAGAAGTCAATCGTTCATCAGGCTCGTTCAAGCCTGCCATCCGTCGGCAGGGAGCTGGGAGGTTCAGTGCAGGGATGGAATTCGGGGATGCCAGGAGTGGCAGAAGAATATAAGCAAAGATTTTCGGGAAGTCAAGGAATTTGTTGAAAAACGATATTATTATTATTGACAACGGCATGGTGAAATATAAAAACCGCCAGGTCCCGCCGCCGCAACGCGACCGCAAGACCTGGCGCAACGCTTCCCACCGGCGGGGACGCCGGCGCTACCTTTTATTTAATTTTTTTCTCTGCGTTCTCCGCGTCTCTGCGGTGAATTGATTTTTACGCCGCCGTCACCCCCTTGCTCAACCACTTGCGGGACAGCACCAGCATCACCGGGGTGGCGGAGGCGATCAGGGCGTAGATCAGCCACAGGGTGCCGGCATCCATCTCCCCTGCGGCGGGGACGAACTTCTCCAGCAGCACGCCGGAATACAAACCCGTGGTGAACTTGGCGAAGAACCAGGGAAT
>QZKQ01000047.1 GCA_003599535.1 Candidatus Zixiibacteriota bacterium
TGATGTCGTAGTTGGCGTTGCGCTCCGCCTCGTCCATGGAGCTGATCTGCGCCCGGAAGCGCTCCGACACCGCCAAACCGGCGGGATCGTCCCAGGCGTTGTTGATGCGCAAGCCGGAAGACAACCGGGTCACGGCCTGGTTCATCGTCGTCTGCGTCGCCCAGAGGTTGCGCTGGGCGGTGAGCGACAGGATGTTGTGGTTGATGCGTGTACTCATCCTTACACCTCCTGATTAAAGGTTTCAGAGTCCACCCCTGCCATGCTCTTATCGGCAGCGGGGATGGCGACCTTTAGATCAGGCCGGTGGAGGCGTAAGGAAGACCCGCGTCAACCCCGGCGGTCCAGGAAGCGCGGATGGTCGGGCCGGGGCGTACGATACAATTCCAGCGCCCTCTTCCCGCGATCCGTCTCCTGCAGGTCCATTTCCAAATCATGTCGCCGTTGTTCCGCCCGGGCTACGACGTCCCGGTTGGCGGCCATGAACTCATCCAGAACCTGGCGCAGCCGGTCCGGTGGGGCCGGCGCGGAATGGCGATGATCCAGCACCCAGCGTAATTCCGCCAGGAGATCTCCCCGTGCGCCGACTTCCGCATTCACAGCTTCCCAATCTTCCGCGGCCAGCAGTTCATTCAAGCGACGGTTGCTCTCCCGGATGATCTGGATCCAGCGGGTCCAGGGCGCAGCCCGGTCCACGCGCAGCGGTTGCGGCGACGGCATGTCAGGCCTCCGTGCACTCTTCCAATAACTGGTTTTCGGCGTCCGGATCCCAGGGGGTGGCCGCGACGGGGGCGCCGGGCTCGGTCTCCTTCAGGATGGCGGGGATGATCTGCCGCCAGTCTTCCAGGATGGGCACCAGTTCGTATTCCAGCAGGTCGGCCAGGAGCAGCCAATCCTTGTTGGTCTGGGCTTCGATCATGCCGTCCAGCACTTCGAAGAGCCGCCGGCGGTTTTCGGCCACGGTAACGTCATCGTTGCCCAAGCCGACCGGAACGAACAGCAGCTCGAAGCTGATCCCCAGCAAGCGGCGGCAGCTTTCCAGGGAGTGCATGAACACCTGCATACCGTCCAGGCAGCGCATGAACGACTGGTTGGATCGCTCTTCATTGCCCAGGCGGAACAACTCTGCGGTGGACTGCATCTCGGCCAGCAGTTTCTCCAGGAAATCGGCCACGCTGTAGAGGGAGGAACGGGCCAGCACCCGGGGGTCGCCGGTATGGACTTCGACCTCCTGGATTTCGTCCAGCGGCAGCTTGTTCAGGTCGGTACGGTCTTTCCCGGTAATGTCCTCGCCGTTCAGTTTCACCTTGAGGATGCGGGCTCCGTCGCTCTCGGCCTTGCGGGACACGCGTTCCATCAGCTCGCCGAAGAAATGCACTCCTTCGGTCGGTACGTCTTCGGCGCGATGGTTAAGGTTGATCTGCATGGTACCCTCATGACTGGGATACTGGGAGAAAGCGGAATAAGCCCAGCCTTATTCCGTCCGGCGGTCGCCTCGAAAACCGCGCCGCCGTATCTGGATGATTATGTTTCCGGGAACCACCGGCCGGCCGCCTCGAGCATCTCGCCCAGGCGGTGGCGGTAGGTGTGCTGTTTCAAGGCCCGCTCGCGCCCCCGGCGGACGATCTGCTCGCGTTCGGCGGGGTGGCTGCGGTAGTATCTCCACTTGTCTGCCAACTCATCCGGCGAGGCGAAGGTGACGGCTTCCCGGCCCGGCTCGAACTGCTCGGCCAGGGCGGGCTGGTCGTCGGTCAGGAGAAATCCCCCGGCGGCGGGGACGTCATAGCAGCGCTGGTTCAGCGCGGCGGGCATCTGCATGCCGGTCAGGTTCAGCACCGCGCCGGCCTGGGCGTAGAGGCCGGGCAAACCGCCGTAGTAATCGGCTTCCCCGCGCAGTTCCACGCGCCCCTCCCCCTTGCCATTCAGGGCTGCTTTCCAGCCTTGATCGCCATGGATGGCCAGGGGCAAATCCGCTTCCGCCGCCAGTCTCCGCATGAATTCCACCCGCCGGTTCCGCGTGGCCTCCAGCGCCAGGAAAGATTCCAGGTCGAGGCTCGCCTCCTCCGTCAGACCGGATATCTCGCCGCACTCCGCGACGGTCTGCCGCAGAACCTCCCAGGGAGGCGTCCGGAATCCGCCGTTGCCGGCCAGGACGCCGAAATGTTGGGCGGCCTTGGCCGCGGCACTGCCGGTATCCGCCAACTGCCCGGTCAGTTCCGGAGGCAGTTTTCCCCACGCCTTGGCGGTTGTGGCGGCCATGGAATCCCCCACGAAGACCAAGGTATCGTCCCGACCGGCGTTGCGGGCCGCGACCGCGAAAGTGGCGGGATCCACCCCCAGGGGCAGATAGTGCGCCCGGTCGAAACCCTGGGCCTGCATCCAGGGCAGGTAGCTGGGATCCCATACGAAGGTCCCCACCCAGGGCGAAGCGTTGGCGGCGGGATTGCGGAGAATGTAGCGGGGGCTGTCCACGTACCATACCAGCGTCGGCAGGCGCAGTCTGGCCAGGAATCCGGTCAGCATCCCCTCCCGGTCGAAGCCGAGATGGTTGACGGTGATCAGGGCCCGGGCCCGCAGGTCCCGCGCCGCCAGGGCCAGGGTCTTCAGAAATTCGGCGAATTGCCGGGAGGCGTCCCCCGGAGCGTCCTGCGGCAGCAGCACCACGTAGGCTCGGTGGCCCAGCTCTTCCAACCCGCGGACGATTTCCCGGACCAGGAAATAGCCCCCATCCAGCACCAGGAAAGTTCCCGGTTGGAAAAATCGCCGGCTTCCGGCCCGGGGGGTGTCGCATTTTTGCGGCTCTGTGGTCTCCAGGGCGCGGCGCAGGGGCCGGTAATAGCTTGGGAACGAGGCCTCCGCGGCGGGATTGACCAGCACGCGGATCCCTTGGCAGCCCCGGTCCCGGGCGAGGCGCCGGATTTCGGCAGCCAGGCGGTCGGCCGGCCAGCCGGCGAAGTACATCACGTCGCGCTCGCCGTCCACCCAGGCGCCGGGGTCGGTCAGTTCAGGGTGGCATTCGACGCACACCAGGCCGGCCGGAGGCCGCGCCTGCAGTTCCCGGGCCAGGTAACCCAGCCCCACGCCCAGAAACACCCACAGCTCCCGCCCCCGGGAGGCGGCGGCGAAGGCGGCCGCCTGCGCGGCGGCTTCCCGGCGTGGATCCCTCAGGCTGTGCCAGGCCCGCGCCCGCCCATCCTCCCCGGTGACGCGCAGAGTGGGGTCGCCGGCGGCGCTCTCCAGGCGCTGCACGGTGACGGTTCGTCCCTGCCAGTCAAATCGGATGGTGGAATCGGGCGCTTCCATTGTGCGAGTCAAATTAGATCTGCGAGGTTAACCAATGATGAGAGCGGCGTTAGTTTCCCTTGCGCCGGGGAGAGGCGCCACCGGGCGGCTGCCCGGATCCGGAATCCATTCCAGGCGGCGGAAGAGAGTCTTCCATTCCTGCAAAGCCGCATGGAAGCGGTCCGCGCCGTCCGCCAGACGATGGTACAGCAGGAGGGTCTGGGCAGCCAGGTGCGGCACCTGGTGGCCTTGCAGGTTCTGTTTGCCGAAAATGAAATCGAGCACCAGGTGATTGACGGCGGGCAGGCGCAGGCCGATCACTTCGAGGTTCCGGTCCAGGCCGGCCAGCCGTTCGCCAATCTGCCGCATGCGCTCCAGGTCGCCGGCCGGATGGCGGCCCAGCCGCTCCAGTTCCCGGCACAGGGTCATGCCCGTTCCGGCCAGCTCTTGAATGTGAGCGAAGGCGCTTTGGCACTGGGCGATCTGTTCGCTGAAGCGCGGCAGGTCGGGGGCCTGGTATTCCGTCAGCGCCTCGGCCACCTTATGCAGCACGGCAGGCTCCGGGCGCGGCTTCCCGCCGGGCGCCAGCAGGATGTCCTTCCAGATTTCCCGGATGACCAGGTTCAGGAACTGGTGCGTCTCCAGGAGGCGGCGCACCGCCGGCGCCTGGGTCCAGAAGCCGTCGGCGTCGAACCGGGTGCGCCAGAGGTTCAAGCCCTCGAACCGGGGGTCGTCCGGCCAAATTTCGTAAGCGGGCCGTTCCAGCATATTCCGGACCGCCAGGCTGACCGCTTCCGGCTGGACCCGCTCCTGGCAGCGGTAGCGGGTGCACTGCACCTGGAAGTTGCAGGGGAAGCAATCCATGGCTGCTTCGATAACCGCGTGGCCCTGGCCATAGGGGCCGGTTTCGTGCGACAGGGCGCTGCCGAAACAGAGCGACAGCACCGGCGTACCCACCGCGGCGGCCACGTGCTGGGTTCCGGTATCGTTGGTCACCAGCAGATCCACCTGCTGCAGGGCGGCGGCCAGGGACTCCAGGTCGGTGCGCCCGGCCAGGTTCAGGGCGGCGTCGCCCAGCGGTTTGGCCACCTGCCCGGCCAGCTCTCGTTCTGCCGGAGAGCCGAACACCACGATCCCGGCCCGCAGTTCATCCCTCAGTAGCTGCCCCAGGGCGGTGAAGGAGGCTGCCGGCCAGCGCTTGGAAGCCAGCGACGCTCCGGGCTGGAAGCCGATCTTCACCGGGGCCTCCTGTCCGTTCCAGCCTTCCAGCAGGGAACGGGCTTTGGTCCGGGCCGCCTCGCTGACCTGCAGGCTTAATCCCCGCCGGCCGCCGGCGCTCCAGGCCTCCCGCGATCCATCATCATGTTCCCTCGCCAGCCCGAGGTGAATGTCCACCAGGTTAAAGCGGTTGTAGAGGCGGTTCAGGTTAGCGGTGAAGAAGTACCGCGCCCAGGGGTGGCGGATCTGGCGGTAACCTTCTGAATCCAGGGTCAGTCCCCGGGTATCGGGCGCGTTCAACAGGTAGCAAACCAGGGCTGAGATGCGCGAGTGCGACAGGTTGATGACGGTGTCGTAGCGATTCGCGGCCAAGCCATCGAAAAATCCTCGAAGCTCCTCCACCCGGCGGGGCAGGCTGCTGACGGCCCCTTTGGAGGCGGCCACGGCGCCGTTAAAGTCGAAGGGAATCACCCGGTCAATCTGGGGGATCATGCGGCAAATTTCGGCAAACCCGCTGACCGCCAGGTAGTCTATGCGCGGAGAGGGGCATTCCGCCTTCAGCGCCTGCAGCAGCGGCGTGGACTGGAGAATATCGCCCAGCCGCGTCAGATTGATGACCAGGATGTTTCTCGCCTCTCCAGCCATGGTCATAACACCCCCTTTTCCAAACCCCAGCGGCGGAATTCGTTCAGCAGCAGAATCAGCGCTTCGGTACGCTTCAGGTTTCCCTCCGAGTGCTCGATCTCGCCGGCCACGTCATCCAGGGTCAGGCTGCCGCGCCCGGTGAAGCGCTGCATGATCTTCCCCAGCTCGCTCTCCGGCCCGGCCTGGGCAATGATCTCCTCGGCCGTGGGCAGGCCGCCGGCCCGAGGTTGCCAGTCAGGATGCCGCCCGGCGATGGCGCCCAGCATTTCCAGCAGGCGGTGACGGTAGGTATGTTCGCGCAGTACCCGGCGGCGTCCCGCCTGGGCTATCTGGATACGCTCCAGGGGGTGCGCCAGGTAGTGGTCAATCCGGTCGCGCAGTTCGGATGCGTTCTGGAAAGTGGCGATCTCTTCGCCGGGCTGGAACATCTCGGGCAGCAGGCGGCGCTCATCCACCAGTTGGAAGGCACCGCAGGCGGCGATCTCAAAGGTGCGGGGGTTGACGTAATCCCCAAAGGGATTGACTCCCGGATGGTGGGTGGAGGAATGCAGGTTCAGGTTGAGGCGCGTGGCGTTGAACACCCGCACGGAAGCCTCCGTGTCCAGGCGTTCGCCGCCGCGCTGCAGCACCCCGGCCAGCGGACCGGGATGATCCCAGTCGTTGCCCCACAACTTGAAATCGTAATCCAGCAGCCTGGCGAACACCTGGCGGCGGTTGTGGTAACCCGCCCCTACGTGGGACAGGTCGCTGCCGAATTCTTCCTGCTCTGCGGCGGAAAGCTCCAGCGGCCGGTGAACTTCCGGATCGGCGGCCAGCGGCAGATAGCAGGGATGAGGGCACCCCGCGGCCTTCACCCGGTCCAGAAACTCGCCCTTCTGGATGACGAAATAGTGGTCGAATTGGGGCGCGAAGCCGGTCCAGTATTGAAACAGGTCGCCGTCCTCGATGAACCAGAAGGCGGTGCGAATGCCGGCTTTCTTCAGCTCGCCCAGAACT
This sequence comes from Candidatus Zixiibacteriota bacterium, assembly GCA_003599535.1. GTDB lineage: Bacteria > Electryoneota > B3-LCP > B3-LCP > B3-LCP > SURF-9. Next base: position 6,139 of record QZKQ01000047.1, read on the forward strand.
TCCACGGTGAAGGGGGATTGGGCCAGCCCCAACACCAGGTCGGCGCGCATGTCCAGCGCCCGGGCGGTGACCGTTTCGGCCAGCAGCGCAGTCAGGTGGGCCAGCAACCTGCGGCGGTGGTCGCGATGCGACGTCGCGGCTTCCAGGGCCTGCAGGCCGGGATGGAAGACGCTGTTGTCCAGCACTTCGCAGCGATGCCCCAGGGCGGTCAGAGCGCGCTGGACATAGGCCGTCACCGGGAGGGACCCGCCGTACACGGGCGACACCAGGAGGATTTTGTAGCCTCCCCGGCGGGCGGCGGCCTGCGCTCGGAAGAGGCCCTGGAACGTCGCGAAGAAATCGGGATGCAGCCGGACGGAGGCGGGATGTTCGATCCGCACCGGCTCCGAAGGCGAGGCGTCCAAGACTTCCTGGTAGGCCATCACCGGGGCGGTTTCCACAATGAGATGGAATCCGTCGGGGAACGAGTCCGGCGGGCGGTGCGCCAGGGCGGCGGCAGCCAGTGCGGCATCCGGTTCGACCACGATCCACCGCTCCGGCGGAACGACCCCGGCCAGCGCTTCCAGGTGATAACCGAAGCCCAGGCCGGATACCAGACACAGGGCGGATCCCGCCGGGGACAGATTCAGGGAGGCGACCCACTTGGCGGCCTCGGCCCGGGGGTCGTAGGGGCTGTGCAGGCTTTTGCGTTCGACCACCGGCACCGGCAGACCGTCACGGGTGGCACGGATTTCAGGATAATCCGGGCGGTAGGCGCGGGCCAGGGTCTGGGCCAGATCAGGTTGACGCGCCGCCAGGCGCTGCAGGTTGGCTTCCAGGTATGGGCCAGGCATCAGGTTTTCGGGAATCCGGGATAAGACCGTTATGTCTTATATGAGCAAGAAATTACGAGTTCGCTTGGGATTGCTGGGCTTCTCGTATCAGTGCCGGGGATAACGAAAGAGCAAGTCATCTGAGCGTCAGGTGATTGTCGTGGCGGCACTTTTCAGCACGGCTTCAACCGCGGGGCGATCCAGCTTGTCCACCGGTTGCCGGCTGAGGCGCCACACCGACTCCAGGAGAAAATTCCACTCGGGTTCCGGCAGGTTCAATGCCACTACCCGTTCCCACTTGTCCGCTTCAGTAGACAGGAACAGGTAATTCAGCAGTTGGTCCAGGCTCTCCCGGCGCCGGTAGGATTCCCGCAACAGCCGGGAGAAGCGGAAGCGCAATTCGGGGTTGCGCGGTTCCAGGTTGACCGCCTTCGCCAGGAACAGAGCGGCGAAATCCGGGCAGGACAACGCTTCCATGAGGTCGGCGCATTTGACGTAGGCCGGGGCCAGATCCGGATCCAGGGAAATGGCCATCTGGCAGGCATCGAAGGCGTTCCAGCGGGCGGGGTGGCCGCGGAAGCGATCCGTGCCCGGTTCGTAAAGCCAGCCGGCCTTCTCCAGCAGGCGGCCCAGGTAAAGATAATCCCGGGCGATTAAATCCGCCCCGGCCGCCGCCCGCCGCAGAAAGCCGACCGAGGCCTTGCGCCGCAGGTGCTGCCCCAGGCGGGAAATTTCCGCCGAAGCGCCCAGGGGGTCGCCGCTCTCACGCAAGCACCAGAACAGGGCCCAGAGGGAGCGCAGGTGCGTGGGGTCCAGTTGCAGGGCGCGCCGCAGCGAGGCCAGGGCGTGGCTCCGGCGTTTTTCCTGCAGTGCCTGGGAGGCCATTTCAAAGTGCAGGTCGGCGCTTTCCAGCCCTGCCCGGGCCTGGGAATAGAGCAGCTTCACGCCTTCCGGGCCCAGCTTTCCCACCGGCTGCTGAGGCCAGCGATGAGCCAGGTTCAAGCAGGCACGCCCCAGGAAAAACGCGCGACGGGAGCGGTTCAATTCCACGTTCCGGCGGCGGGCCAGGGGGGCCAAGTGCCGCAGCAGTACGCGGGTTCGGGCGGCGATGGTGTGTTTATCCAGCACTTCCGCTCGCCCCTGTTCGGCGATGGCCTCGCGCCGGACGTCGTCCGCCAGGAGACCGGCGGCGCGATCAACCAGGGTCTCCGGGGTGTACACCGCCAGGTGCTCCATGTCCTTGAACAACTCGGCCCAACTGCCGTCGGAAGCTTCGGTCAACAGGCAGGACCCGCAGGCCATCGCCTCGAACAGGCGCAGGTTCAGGCCGGGAGACAGATTCTCGTTCAGCACCAGGCGGGACTGGTTGTAAATGGCTGCGACATTTTCGGGCGGCAGGGCCCGGCGCCCCTGCCCCTCGAATACGGTTACCGTGAAATGCCTCTTCAGCTCTTCGATGATCCAGGAGCGCTTGGGCCGCAAGCGGGAGTTCAGGGTCCCCACAAAGCCGATATCGTAGGTCTTTTCCAGCGGCAATTTCCGGTACACCGCCGGGTCGGCGGCCAGGGGCAGCCAGTGCACCCGGTCCTTCAGCTCCGGCCGTTCCGTCGCCAGGCGTTCCACTGAGGCCTTCTGATCCAGGAAGGTCAGATCGAACACCTGGGCCAGATCAAACTGCCAGAAGCGGTTCATGGGCGAATCTATCCCGTAGAAAACTGTGGGTACTTCCACCTTCTCCCAACCCAGGAAGGCGAGGCGCAAGTCAATGGAGTCGGAGTACAGGATGACGTCGGGATCGAAGGGGCACGCCTCCAGCACCTGGGAAAGGGGAACCGGGTCGGGACCCAGCGCCAGGTCGGACCCGGGCGCGAGGCTGGCGAAGACCACCGTGTGCCCCATGTTCCGCAGGCTGGGGAGGAAGTATGCATCATTCAACAACAGAATTCTCATGCTTCACATTCCGCGATTCACGTCAGTAGCCAAAATATGCTATTCCATGTATTCCCATGATGCCGTCATCAACAGGCGGGCGCCGGGGCCACCGCTTGCAGGCGCTGCACAGCGTCGCGCCGGGCTTGCTCCATGACCTTCTCCGGGACCGCCGCAGGCCGGGGAAACCTCCCGGCCAAATCGCTCCAGGCGGCCCTCCAGCGATCCGCGGCGCGGGCCGTTTCCGGCTCCTGCGGCAGCGCTGGGCTGGAATCCAGACCCAGGACCCGCCGCGCCAATCGGGCGAAAGCTGCGGCCGCCGGGTCCTCCATTCCGTCGGTGACTTTTTCCCAACCGTTCCCCGCCGGGGTCCAGCGGGAGCGGTGCAGAACCAACCCTGGAGCCGCCGCCGGTGTGTCCGCCTCCAGATTCGCCAGCAGCCGCGCCATCTTTCGGGGATCGGCGAAGGCTTCGCGGCAGCGCCGGCCGCAGGCGGTCGCCCGGGCGGGGGCGCAGGGGTACTCAGGGCAGTCCGGAGCCAGCGCCCAGTGTCCCTCCCCGTAGGGGCCGGTATCATGCAACCCGGCTTCGGCGAAATACATGCCCACCACCTTCGTTCCAACGGCCGCCGCCCAGTGCAGCGGCCCGGTATCCACTCCGATGACCCTGCGGGAGGCAGCAAATATTCCCAGCAGCTCGGCGGGGGAACAGCGCCCCGTCAGATCCAGGAGGCCGGCCGAGCTGCCGGCAGCCCGGCGGAAGCGGGCAGCCAGCTCTTCTTCCCCGCGTCCTCCGGCCAGCACCGCGGCGGGCCGGACTTCCGGCGGGATCTCCCGCCACCACCCGGCAAAGATTTCCGGATCCAGGCGGCGGCAGTTCGCCCCCGAACCCAGGATGAACGTCCAAATACCGCCGCTTTTTCCGGACGACAGGCGCTCCAGCACTGTTTTGGCAAACTGCGTGCCCGACGGCGGCGCCGGTACCGGTTCGAGAGGGCAAAGCCTCGGCGCGCCGGCCAGCGAAGCCCACAGATCGGCCAGGTGCAAGCGGTTCAGGCGCCGGTCCCGGGCGACCAGGCGCACGTACGACCGGATCAGCACCAGCCGGCCAGTCATCCACGATCCGGCGTCCTCCCGGCAGGCCACTGCCGCCACGGCGTCAGCGACCGGATGGTCGTTCAGGGCCAGAAAGCGGCCGCGGCAGCGTGCCGCTGCCGGATCCCGGTCCAGGGTCGCCAGGAGACTGGGGAAGCCAGCCAGATCACCAGCGCTGCGGCGGCGCCAGGCGCGGCTGTCCAGGGTGCGCACCCGCGCGATGCCGGGCAGCAGTTCCCCCCAAGGGGCGGCCGCGGTGTCGCACAGCAGTTCGAGGGTACGGATTCGGTTCAGGGCGCGAATCAGGGGCAGGGTCTGAGCCAGGTCGCCCAGACGCGCCAGTTGGCAAATGAAAACCTCGTCAGGCGGGAAAGAAGTATGCCGAGTCACCATGAATGCCGTGCTTTCCAAAGATGATCCGTCGCTTCCCGGGTATTCTTGTTTTACTTTCAGAACTTACGCATCTCGTTTTCCCCGGCACCGCTTCGGGTAAATGCGCAGGTCCCCTCCTTATATGAAATTCACCAGGCTGGGCTGTATGACCATGGCGCCCACGTTCAGCGCGGCCTGGTAGGCGTTCTGTTCCAGGGTCAGCTGCGTCATGACCTCGACCAGGTCGGCATCCTCTTCCTGGGACAACTGGTCGGTAATGCTAGTCGCCTTCAGCAGCAGCATGTCCTGCATGGAGGTCAGCCGGTTCATCTGGGTTCCGGTCAGAGCGCTGCAGTCCGACACGTTGGCCTTGGCCAGGTCAATCCGCTCGATGCTCTCTTCCACCACCCCGGCGTTGCCGGTAGCCAGAGCGTCGCGCAGGTCAATCAGGATTTGGAACATGTCCTGGCTGCCGCCGGCGCCTTCCGGCATGAACACCTCGTTGCCGCTGATATTGATCTGGATATTCTGGTTTTCCACCTGGCGGAAGATTCCTCCCGAGATGCCCGCGGCGTTGGGACTGACGGTGGCGATCCAGCCGCTCTCCGGATCGCGGATCGTGGCGAAGGCCGCCTGGTTGGTGTTGGTCCCTCCGAACAGCGACTTGCCATTGTGCTGCGAGTTGGCCAGGGAGAGAATGGTCTCCAGGTAGCCGTTGACGTTTTCAGCCAATTTGATCAGTTCGTCGGGGGTCAGGGTGCCGTTGGCCCCCTCCAGGGCGTCAGTACGGGCCTGGGTCAGGACGTCGCTCAACTGCTGCAAGACGGCTTCGGTGTCGGTCAGCCAGCCGACGGCCCCGGCGGCGTTTTCCTGGAACTGCTCGTTCTGCCGCAGCCGGTTGCGCAGCTCCAGGATGAGCCCGGCGGCGGCGGGGTCGTCGGAGGCGTAGATCACCCGTTTGCCGGCGGTAGCCTGGCTTTGCAGATCGCCCAGGGTCCGCATCCGCTCGTTCAGAGTGCGGATCAGGTCGGACACCAGGATGCCGTTGGTCACACGCTGCATGGTATCACCTTCGGGTTAGCGGGTCAGGTTCTGCACCATTCCCCGCAGTTCGCTCACCAGGAACGGCTTCTGCAGGACATTGTCCACCGCCTTCTGTCGGACCAGGCGCTTCAGATCTTCGGTGGGACGGGCGGTCATGATGGCCAGAGGCAGGCGGGGAAACTGCTGGCGCACCCAGCGAGCCAGGGCCAGGCCGTCCATACCCTTCATCTCCATGTCGGAAATCACCAGGTCCACCGGAGATTGCAGGATATAGTCCCGGGCCGCTTCCCCGCTGGCCGCACCCTGTACCCGGTACCCCATGTCCGCGATCATCTCCGCGACGATGTCGCGCACATCAGCCTCGTCGTCCACTACCAGGACGGTCTTGCCGTAATTGGCCAGTTTCTGCTGCGGCGTCATGGTTCACCCATTCCGAGTTATCCTTTTATTCCCGAACCCGCCTCCCCGGTGCTACCGCCACCGGAAAAGCGTCAGATGCTCAGCAATGTCGTGAGCATCTCGTTGACCGTGCCGACGAACTTGGACACGGCGACATAAGCCTGCTGATAGCGCACCATGTTGGCCATTTCCTCGTCCAGGGAGACCCCTTCGGCGGACAGTTTCCAGTTCTCCAGTTGCTGCAGGGCAGTATCGCTTTCGTAGAGGTCGTTTTGCGCGGACTGGGTCAACGCCCCCAGGTCCGCGGCCAGGGCGGCATAGAACTGGTTCAGGGTGGCGGTGCCGTCGTCCATGACCAACTGGTTCTGCAGGTCGAACAGGGCCAGGGCGATGGAGCCGTCCCCCGCGCTGCCGTCCCCCGAGGCGGCGATATTGTCCTCGTCGGCGGTCACCTCGGCGGAGAGGGCGATGTTGCCTGCCCCGGTAGTGTTGGGGTCGAAGAAATTGAGGCCGGTGGCGCCGCTCAGGGCGTAACCGGTGAGGTGCAAGGCGTTGACATTTTCCGCCAGGCCCACGGCGAACTGGTCCAGGCCCGCCAGCAGTTCGGGGATGGCTTCGTCCCGCACCAGCAACAGGCCGGCCATCTCCCCGGATTGCACCTCCACTTCCATACCGTTGTGGGCCCAGGTGATGCGGTGGAGATCCGCCGCGCTCCCGGGAATCAGTTCCAGGTTCATCTGCTGGGCGTTGTCGCGGTAGACCAGCGTCTGCCCGCCCAGCCACACCGACAGGGTGCCGTCGCCCTCGTCCTGCACGGTGACGTTGGCCAGCCCGGAAAGCTGCTCCACCAGCAGGTCCCGCTGATCCATCAGATCGTTGGGGACCACCCCCTGGCCGACCAGGGTGGAAATAGAGGTGTTCAGGCTGGCGATCTGTCCGGCCAACTGGTTGATCTGCCCCACCATACCGGAAAGCTGCATGTCCAGCTCGCGCTGCTGGTTGGCCAGGTCGCTGTCCAGGGTGTTCAGCTTCTGGGCCAGTTGCATGCCCTTCTGCTGCAGGGCCACCCGGGCGGCGGAATTCTCGGGATCGTTGGCCAGGTCCGACCAGCAGGCCCAGAACTCGTCCAGCATCCCGGAGAGGCCATAGCCGGAGGTTTCCCCCAGGATGGTTTCCACCTGCCCCAGCGTGGTGCTCTTGAAGTTCAGGAAGCCGTGGTTCTGCCGCTCAGCCAGCACCTGGCGGTCAATGTAGCGGTCGCGCATCCGTACGATCTGCTCCACGTCCGCCCCCATGCCGATCAGCCCGCCGGGGACTTCCAGGGCCTGCAGAGCGGGAGCCAGTTCGGCGCGCTGGCGCGAATAGCCCACCGTGTTGACGTTGGCGATGTTGTGCCCGGTGGTCATCTGGGCCCATTGCTGGGCCATCAAAGACCGCTTGGCCTGCGATATGGCGTCGAAGAGACCGGCCATGCCGTTCTCCCTGCTTAAAGGGCGTTAAAGGGTCTTGTTTACCATCACGCTGGTTTCCGCCTGCCGCGTGGTTCGCCCCGTGGGGTCGTACACCTGGGTGATGTCAGAGGCGTCAATCATCCACCCGATGCTCTGCTGGATAAAGTTCAGCGAACGCTTGATCAGCAACTCGTTGACCCGGCTGGTGCGGCGGATGCGCTCCACCAGTTGCGACAGGTTCTTCTTCAGGTCCTTCAGCTCGGTAGACACATCGCCCAGGGTGACCTCGATCAGGTGCGTCAGGGTGATCTCGTCCTCCTTCAGGCCCGTGGAGGCGGCCATATCCCGCACCTTGGCGATGCGCTGCTCTTCCAGCCGGCGGATGTCTTCCATCAGCTCTTCCTGCTGGCCGACCGTGGCGCGGAACAGGTCAATCTGGTTGGCCAGCAGGTATTCCTTCTGCCGGCGCAGGAGCGCCAGGAAACGGTTCAGCACTTCTTCTTCCTGGCGGATGAGATCAATCAATTCCTGAATGAAATGGCTCATCGGGATGTCTCCACCGTTGGTTTTGCCGCCGGGTTGCCCCGCCGGGAAGTGTCCACAGAATCCGCTGCGGCATCGGCCTCCGCCCGCGCCGGGAGGGTCGGGGACAACTGCCGGTACAAGGTTTCCGCCAGGCCCATGCCGCCGCCTTCGGCCAGGGCTCGGGCCAGGCTTTCGACTACCAGGTCGCCGTACAGGTTGGCGTTCTCCTCTTCTCCGGCGGCCAGGGCGCGATCCACGCGGGCTTCCTTCAGGAAGGTCCGCAGGAAGATGGCCTCGAACTCGCGGCAGGCGCGGCGCAGGTCCTCGGGTGAATCCTGCCGGCGGGCAGACTGTCGGCGCTCGGCCTGGCGAGTCTCGGGGCGACGGAGATCCAAGGTGACGCTATCCGACGGTGCGGACATTGGTATCCAGCCTTTAGATGATGACCAGTTCTCCCTGCAGCGCCCCGGCTTCCTGCAGCGCCTGGAAGATGGCGATCAGGTCGCTGGGGGTGACGCCCAGGGAATTCAGGGCGGTGGCGACGTCGCCCACGTTGGCCCCTTCCGACAGCTCCACCAGGGGTGTCTGCCGCTCTTCCACGGTGATCTGGTCGAGCGGCGCGACCACGGTCTGCCCCTGGCCGAAGGGATTGGGCTGCGAGATTATCGGGGCGGACTTGACCGCGATGGAGATGGACCCGTGCGTCACCGCCGCGGGGCGCAGCTTGACGTTTTCCCCCACCACCACCGTCCCGGTGCGCTCGTTGATTACCACCCGGGCCGGCACGTCCACGTTCAGGGTGACCATTTCCGCCTGGGCAATGAAGTCCACCGGGGTCTGCCCTTCGGCGGCCGGAGGCGGAGTCACCAGTACGCTGACGGCGTCCAGCGCCTGGGCCGTGCCGGGTCCGAATTGGGTGTTCAGCGCCTCGGCGGCGCGCTGGGCGGTGGTGAAGTCAGGGCGCTGCAGGATAAAGCGCATCTCCCCAAACACTGTGCGAGCCGTATCGCCGTGCACGGCCTGACCGCCGCCCGGCACCCGGCCCACCAGGGTGTAGTTCTTGCGCACCGACACCCGGCCGGCTTCGATGTTGAAGCCGCCCACGGAGATTGGCCCCCGGGCGTGCCCCCAGACGCCCCCGTCCAGGTCGGACAGCGGGGTGGGCAGCAGCGTGCCGCCCGCCAGGGACGAGGCGTCGCCGATGGAGGCCACTTCCACGTCGAACTGCGATCCCGACCGGACGAAGGGGCTGACCTGAGCCGTGACCATGACCGCGGCCACGTTGCGCAGGCGCAGGTCGCGCTGGCTGACGGTGATGCCGAAGCGGTCCAGCATGTTGGCCACTGACTGCTCGGTGAAGGTGGAGGTGTGGCGGTCACCGGTGCCGTTCAGACCCACCACCAGGCCGTAGCCGATCAGCGATACCGGGCCGGCGCCTTCCAGCCGGGCCACGTCCTTCAGGCGCACCTGGCCGCAAGCTGTT
>QZKQ01000136.1 GCA_003599535.1 Candidatus Zixiibacteriota bacterium
CACGGACGTGACGGGGGAGACGGCGCTGCCTTCGGGCATGGAGATGGTGATGCCGGGGGACAACGTGAAGATGACGGTGTCCCTGATCAGCCCCATCGCCATGGAAGAGGGTTTGCGCTTCGCCATCCGCGAAGGCGGCCGCACCATCGGCGCCGGCGTGGTCACCAAGATCCTGGAGTAAATTGAACTATGCCACGGGAAAACATTATTCTGGCTTGCGGCCAGTGCAAGCGTCGCAACTACACGACGACCAAGAACAAGCGAACCCAATCGGGCCGCGTGGAGTATAAGAAGTATTGCCGATTCTGCAATACCCATACGAGTCACAAGGAGACCCGGTAAGGACTCCGGTTAGGCCAGTAGCTCGAACGGTTAGAGCACCGGTCTCCAAAACCGGGTGTTGGGGGTTCGAATCCCTCCTGGCCTGCGTTTCCACTTGGGAAAAACCATGATCAAAAAGATCAGTACCTACCTGACCGACGTGCGGACTGAAATGAGCAAGGTGAGCTGGCCGTCCCGGGAAGAGCTGATGGAGTCCACTTCCATCGTCATCCTCCTGTCCATCGTACTGGCCATCTTCATCTTCATCGTTGACCAGGGCCTGAGCAATATCATGAAGATCGTCCTGTAGTGCCGGCGCAACCCCCGAGGGTTTGATTCGCTTTCCCCGACAGGAACCGTTAACCTATTTATGGGAGCAGGTGCGCATTGTGAGCAGACAGTGGTATGTTGTCCAGGTCTTTACCGGACAGGAACAAAAAATCAAGTCGTACCTCGACACCGAAGTGGACCGGCTGGGCATCCGCGACCAGGTGGCCAACGTCCTGATTCCCGCCGAAGAAGTGGTGGAGATGAAGGACGGCCGCAAGAAGTCCAAGAGGCGCGTCTTTTTTCCCGGTTACCTGCTGATTGAAGCTGATCTGACCAAAGAAATCAAGCACCTGATCCTCAATACCCCCAGCATCATCAACTTCGTGGGCCCGGGCAACGAGCCCACTCCGCTGTCCCCCGCCGAAGTCAGTCGCATCCTGGGCCGGGTGGACCAGGTTCGCGACAAGGCGACCGTGGAAGTCCCCTTCCACGTGGACGAAGCCATCAAGGTCATTGACGGCCCCTTCAAAGACTTCACCGGCTTCATCAAGGAAGTCAACCGCGAAAAGCGCAAGCTGAAGGTCATGGTCTCCATCTTCGGGCGCTCCACGCCCGTGGAACTGGATTTCCTCCAGGTGACCACCGACCTGAGCAGCGGCAACCAGTAAACTTCATTCCGCCGGAAACGGCCCGAATTTAAGCCTCCATAGACAGACATGGCAAAGAAGATCATCGGCTACGTAAAACTGCATATTCCCGGCGGCGCGGCCAATCCCTCCCCGCCGGTCGGACCGGCCCTGTCCCAGAAGGGCGTCAACATCATGGAATTCTGCAAGGCCTTCAACGCCCGCACCCAGGGGCAGCAGGGTTTCACGGTGCCCGTGGTGGTCACGGTCTACGCCGACCGCTCCTTCTCCTTCGTGACCAAGACCCCCCCGGCCTCCAACCTGATCAAGAAGGCCCTGGGGCTGGCCCATGGGTCGGGCGAGCCCAACCGCAACAAGGTGGCCACCTTGAGCCAGGCCAAACTGCGGGAAATCGCGGAAACCAAGCTGCCGGACCTGAACGCCCATTCGGTCGAAGAAGCCATGAAGATCATCGCCGGGACGGCCCGCAGCATGGGCGTCCAGGTGGAAGCGTAACCCCGACTATCTCAATCTGATCCATCCATGAATCACAGCCGCCGATACACCGCCGCCCATGCCAAGGTTGACCGCCTGAAGGAGTACGAGGTTGACGAAGCCCTGGAGCTGGTGAAGGAAAACGCCACCGCCAAGATGGATGAGACCATCGAAGTGGCCATGAACCTGGGGGTGGACCCGCGCAAGGCCGACCAGATGATCCGCGGTACCGTGTCCCTGCCTCACGGCACCGGCAAGACCGCCCGCGTCCTGGTGCTGGCCAAGGAAGTCAAGCAGGAAGAGGGGCGCGCCGCCGGAGCCGACTTCGTGGGCCTGGACGACATGGTCCAGAAGATCCAGGAAGGCTGGACCGACTTCGACGCCGTCATCGCCACACCCGACGTCATGGGTGTGGTGGGCAAGCTGGGCAAAATCCTGGGTCCTCGCGGACTGATGCCCAACCCCAAATCCGGCACCGTCACCCTGGACGTGGCCCAGGCCGTGCGCGAGATCAAGGGCGGGCGCATTGACTTCCGCACCGACAAGACCGGCATCCTGCACGCCGTCATCGGCAAGGCCTCGTTTGACGTGCCCAAGCTGCGCGACAACCTGGCTGAATTCACCCGCGTGGTTCTGCGCATGAAACCGTCCACCGCCAAGGGCCAGTACATCTTGAACGTCAGCCTGACGTCCACCTTCGGCCCGGGCGTCAAGCTCAACCGCCAGTCCCTGGTTTCGTCCCTGAAATAATTTAGCATAAGATACCGACTATGCCACGCGAAGCGCATCCCACTCCCGAGAAGATTCAGACCGTTCAGGAACTGAGCGATCTGTTCGCCCAGGCCAAGGGCGTGTACCTGGCGGATTTCACCGGCTTGAATGTCGAACAGGTCAACGAGCTGCGGCGCAATTTCCACCAGCAGCAGGTGATCTACCGCGTGGTCAAGAACACCTTGATCCGGCACGCGGCGGAACAGACCGGGTACCAGGATCTGATTCCGCACCTGGAAGGCCCCACCGCCCTGGCCATCTCGGTCCATGACGGTGTCGTCCCGGTGCGCCTGATCTCCGATTTCGTCAAGGGCAAGGAAAAGCAGATCCCCGTCCTGAAGGCCGGCATTCTGGAAGGCCTGTTCGTGCCTTCCACGGACATGGACATGATCAAGAACATTCCCAGCCGGGAAGTTCTGCTCTCCCAGATCCTGTTCCTGGTCCAGTCGCCCATCTCCGGCCTGCTGGGCACCTTCAATGAAATCCTGCGCACCTTCCTGTCAGTGCTGGAAGCGGTGATCGAGAAGAAGCGGGCCGAAGGCGGCGCCGAAGCCGCCCTTGCCAGCGCCCCGGAGGCCGCTCCTGAGAGCGCCCCGGAAACCGCTCCCGAAAGCACCCCGGAAGCCGCTCCCGAAAGCACCCCGGAAGCCCCTGCGGCCGCCCCCGAAGAGTAACCGGACATTCGTCATACACATCACTCAAATATCGTTCAGGAGAAGCACAACGTGGAAGACATCATTCAGGCCATTGAAAAAATGTCGGTCCTCGACCTGGTCAAGCTGAAGCAGGCCCTGGAGGAGCGTTTCGGCGTGACCGCGGCCGCCCCCATGGCGATGCCCATGGGTATGGGTATGCCCGGCGCGGCGGCCCCGGCGGAAGCCGCGGCGGAAGAGCAGACCGAATTCCAGGTCATCCTGAAGGCCATCGGCGAGAAGAAAATCCAGGTCATTAAGGTCGTCCGTCAGCTCACCAACCTGGGTCTGAAGGAAGCCAAGGACCTGGTGGACGGAGCTCCCAGCACCGTCAAGGAAGCCGCATCCAAGGACGAAGCCCAGAAAATGAAGGAACAGTTGGAAGCGGAAGGCGCCACGGTCGAATTGAAATAATCTTCGTCCCATTGACGACTACCGATTTTCAACATATCCGCGCGCCCCTCGCGGCCGGGCTTGGAAGTTGCATAGTTCTCCCATGGGTTCGGATGAACAAGCAACTTCTTTTTTCTGAAAATGGCCCCGAGGCTGCTCCCATGCAAGGAGGCAATCCTTGAGTACCAAGAAGAAAATTGAACGGGTGTCGTTCGGCAAGATCCAGCCGGTCCTCGACATGCCCGATCTGCTGGAAGTCCAGGTCAAATCCTACGAAAGCTTCCTCCAGGCCATGACGCCTCCGGCAGAACGGGAAAAGAAGGGACTCCAGGCCGTCTTCATGAACGTCTTCCCGATCATAGATAATCGTGAAGAGCACATTCTGGAGTTTGTCGAGTACTACGTTGACGCGCCCAAATACGACGTGGAGGAGTGCCGCGAGCGAGGCGTCACCTTCTCCGCGCCGCTGAAGGCCCGCCTGCGCCTCTCCAGCCGTCAGGACCTGGAGGACACGGGCGGATTCGACAACACCCTGGAAACCGACGTGTACCTGGGCAACCTGCCCCTGATGACCGAAGGCGGCACCTTCATCATCAACGGGGCCGAGCGCGTCATCGTCAGCCAGTTGCACCGCTCCCCCGGCGTGTTCTTCGGCGACTCCATCCACCCCAACGGCACGAAGATTTTCTCGGCGCGCATCATCCCCTTCCGTGGTTCCTGGATTGAGTTCACCACGGACATCAATGATGTGCTGTTCGTTTACATAGACCGTCGCAAGCGTTTCCCGGTGACCATGCTGCTGCGGGCCATCGGCTTCGCCGGCGACCTCGACATCCTGCGCCTGTTCGACTACGTCGAAGAAGTGCCCCTGTCCCGCAAGGACATCGAGCGGTACTACGACAAGATGGTCCTGGAAGACCAGTTCGACCCGGAAACCGGAGAGCTGATCTCCAAGAAGGGGCAGATCTTCGACGAGAGCCTACTGAAACTGTACCGCAAGCATCACGTCAAGCGGGTCAACTTCCTCCACGTGAAGAAGAAGGACCCCATCTACGACATCCTGGCCAACACCCTGGCCAAGGACCGGTCCACTGGCGAGCAGGATGCCCTGGAGTTCATCTACCACGAACTGCGCTCCGGGGAACCGCCGGATCTGGAGACGGCCAAGCGCCTGCTGCACCGCCTGTTCTTCGACGAGAAGCGCTACGACTTGGGCAAGGTGGGCCGTTTCCGCATCAACACCAAGCTGGACCTGAACATCCCGTCCGACTGCACGGTGCTGACCAAAGACGACATCGTAGCCATCATCAAGTATGTGCTGAAGCTGCGGGTCGGCCTGGAAACCACCGACGACATTGACCACCTGGGCAACCGCCGCATCCGCACTGTGGGCGAGCAGTTGGCCAACCAGTTCTCGGTGGCCTTGTCGCGCATGGCTCGCACCATCAAGGAGCGGATGAACCTGCGCGAAACCGAGCAGCTCACCCCGCAGGACCTGGTCAACGTCCGCACCATCAGCTCGGTCATCAACACCTTCTTCGGGACCAACCAGTTGTCCCAATTCTTGGACCAGGTCAACCCTCTGACGGAGCTGACCCACAAGCGGCGTCTGTCCGCTCTGGGACCCGGAGGCCTGACCCGGGAGCGGGCCGGGTTCGAAGTGCGCGACGTGCACTATACGCACTACGGCCGCTTGTGCCCCATCGAGACCCCGGAAGGGCCCAACATCGGCCTGATCTCCAGCTTGTCCACCTACGGCCGCATTAACGAGCTGGGCTTCATTGAAACCCCCTACCGCAAGGTCAAGGGGGGCAAGGTGACCAAGCAGATCGAGTACCTGACCGCCGACGACGAGGACAAGTACACCATCGCCCAGGCCAACGCGCCCTTAAACGAGAAGGGTGAATTTGTCCGCGAACGGGTCAAGAGCCGGTACAAGGGCGAATTCCCGGTGACGGTCCCCGATGAACTGGATTACATGGACGTGTCGCCCAACCAGATCGTCTCGGTGGCCGCCGCCCTGATTCCCTTCCTGGAGCACGACGACGCCAACCGCGCGCTGATGGGATCCAACATGCAGCGCCAGGCCGTGCCCCTGCTCATGCCTGAGACCCCCATCGTGGGCACCGGCATTGAGTCCAAGACGGCGCGCGACAGCCGCGCCATCATCGTGGCGGAAGAGGACGGTGTGGTGGAACAGGTCACCGCCGACGAAATCGAGGTCCGGGTCAAGTACCGCGGCAAGTCCGGCGAGAGCAAGGCCGCCAGCGAAGAAACCAAAAACTATCGCCTGAAGAAGTTCGTCCGTACCAACCAGGACACCTGCATCAACCAGAAGCCCTACGTGCGCAAGGGCGATACCGTGCGCAAGGGCGACGTGCTGGCCGACGGTAGTTCCACCGAGCGCGGCGAACTGGCCCTGGGGCGCAACGTTCTGGTCGCCTTCATGCCCTGGCACGGGTACAACTTCGAAGACTCCATCATCGTCAGCGAGCGCATGGTTTCCCAAGACGTCTTCACCTCCATCCACATCGAGGAGCTGGAGTTGCAGGTGCGCGAGACCAAGCGCGGTGAAGAAGAACTGACCCGGGAGATCCCCAACGTCTCGGAAGAGGCCACCAAGGACCTGGACGAGAACGGCATCATCCGCATCGGCGCGGAGGTGAAGTACGGGGACATCATCATCGGCAAGGTGACGCCCAAGGGCGAGATGGACCTGACCCCGGAAGACAAGCTCCTGAAGGCCATTTTCGGCGACAAGGCCGGAGACGTCAAGGACGCCAGCCTGAAGGCCCACGCCGGCATGCAGGGGGTGGTCATCAACACCAAGCTCTTCAGCCGCAAGAGGAAGGACGCGCGGACCCGCAAGGAAGACCGCCTGCGCATGGAGGAGCTGGAAGAGAAGCACCAGATGGATGTGGATATCCTGAAGAAGGCTCGCGTGGCGGAACTTACTGAGATGCTCACGGGTAAAACTGCTCGCGCGATTCGTGACAAAAACCTGGAAGACGTTCTCATCCCCGAAGGCGAAATCTTCTCCGCCGCGACCTTCAAGCGCGTGGACCTGGACATGGTCGAGGCCAGTTACGACTGGACCAACGAGGCGGACACCAACGAGCTGGTGGAGCTGACCTTCGAAAAGTACGAGGACCGTCTAGACCAGTTGACCACCGAATACCGCAACGAGAAGCACAAGGTGCAGGGCGGCGACGAGCTCCCCAGCGGCATCGTGCAACTGGCCAAGGTTTACATCGCCAAGAAGCGCAAGCTGTCCGTCGGCGACAAGATGGCCGGACGCCACGGCAACAAGGGCGTGGTCGGCAAGATCGTCCCCGTCGAGGACATGCCCTTCCTGATTGACGGCACTCCCGTGGACATCATCCTGAATCCCCTGGGCGTGCCCTCCCGAATGAACATCGGCCAGATCTTCGAGACGCTGCTGGGTTGGGCCGGCAAGCGAACCGGGAAGTATTACGCCACCCCGGTCTTCGACGGCGCCACCCTGGACGACATCCGCGACGAGCTGCGGGCCGCCGGCCTGGAAGAGCGCGGCAAGGTGTGCCTCTACGACGGCCGTTCCGGCGAAGCCTTCGATCAATCGGTCACGGTGGGTTACATCTACATGATGAAGCTCTCCCACCTGGTGGACGACAAAATCCACGCCCGCTCCATCGGGCCATACTCGCTGATCACGCAGCAGCCGCTGGGGGGTAAAGCCCAGTTCGGCGGCCAGCGCTTCGGCGAAATGGAAGTCTGGGCTTTGGAAGCTTACGGCGCCGCTTTCACCCTGCAGGAAATCCTGACCGTGAAATCCGACGACGTGGACGGCCGCGCCCGCACGTATGAAGCCATCGTGAAGGGGGAAAACCTCCCCGTTCCCGGCGTCCCCGAATCCTTCAACGTGTTGATCAACGAACTACTGGGGCTTGGATTGGACGTCAAGCTGGAATAGCCTGGCGGAAGATCCAATCACTTCTATCCTTGGCTTTTAATTGAGGAAAGAACAATGCTGAATCTTCGCCCCAACGAGCAGGATCATCAGAACTTCACCCGGATTTCGATCAATCTCGCCAGCCCCAAGGCTATCCTGGAGCGCTCCAGGGGCGAAGTGACGAAGCCCGAGACCATAAATTACCGCTCCTACAAGCCGGAAAAAGACGGCCTCTTCTGCGAACGGATCTTCGGTCCGGTCAAGGATTGGGAGTGCCACTGCGGCAAGTACCGCGGCATCCGTTACCGCGACATCACCTGCGACCGCTGCGGCGTGGAAGTCACCCGCAAGGACGTGCGCCGCAAGCGCATGGGCCACATCGGTTTGGCTGTGCCCGTGGTGCATATCTGGTACTTCCGCTCCCTGCCCTCCAAGATCGGCTCCATCCTGGGCATGACCGTGCGCGACCTGGAACGGGTCATCTACTACGAGTCTTACGTGGTGATCAATCCCGGCACCACCGGTCTGCGGGTCAAGGAGCTGGTCAACGAGCAGGAATTCCAGCGGCTCATGGCGGAGTACGCCGAGGAGAACGGGAAGCTGGATCCGGAGGATCGCCGCCGCTTCGTGGCCAAAATGGGCGGGGAGGCCATCTACGACCTGCTGGTCAAGGTGGACATCGAGAAGCTGTCCGCCGAACTGCGCCAGCAGGTGCGCCAGGAGACCTCCATCCAGCGCAAGAATGACGCCATCAAGAAACTGCGCATTATCGAGGCTTTCAAAGTGCGCGATGACGGCACCTTCACCCGGCCCGAGTGGATGGTCATGTCGGTGGTCCCCGTGGTACCGCCCGACCTGCGCCCCCTGGTGCCGCTGGAAGGCGGACGCTTCGCCACCTCCGACCTGAACGATCTCTACCGCCGCGTCATCATCCGCAACAACCGCCTGAAGCGGCTGATCGAAATCCAGGCCCCGGAAGTCATTCTGCGCAACGAGAAGCGCATGCTCCAGGAGGCCGTGGACAGCCTCTTCGACAACGGACGCAAGTCCGTGGCGGTGCGCTCCGACGGCAACCGGCCCCTGAAGTCTCTGTCCGACAACCTGAAGGGAAAGCAGGGCCGCTTCCGCCAGAACCTGCTGGGCAAGCGCGTGGACTACTCCGGCCGTTCCGTCATCGTGGTCGGCCCCGAGCTGAAGCTGAACACCTGCGGCCTGCCCAAGGACATGGCCGTGGAGTTGTTCAAGCCCTTCATCATCCGCAAGCTGATCGAGCAGGAATACGCCAAGACGGTCAAGTCCGCCAAGCGCATGGTGGAGCGCAAGGATGAGGCGGTCTGGGGCATCCTGGAGGACATCATCCAGGATCACCCGGTGCTGCTGAACCGCGCTCCCACTCTGCACCGGCTGGGCATCCAGGCCTTCCAGCCGATCCTGATCGAGGGCAAGGCCATCCGCCTGCACCCGCTGGTCTGCGCCGCCTTCAACGCCGACTTCGATGGCGACCAGATGGCCGTGCATATCCCCCTGTCCTACGAGGCACAGATCGAGGCGCGCCTGCTCATGGCCTCGGCGCAGAACATCCTGCACCCGGCCTCCGGGCGTCCCATCGCCGTGCCTTCCCAGGATATGGTGCTCGGCTGCTACTACCTGACCAAGGTGCGCCGGGACGACACCGGCAGCGGCAAACAGTTCTTCGGCCCTGAAGAGGTCATCGTGGCGCTGAACCATGGCGCCATCAGTCTGCACGCTCCCATCAAGGTGCGTATCCGGGGCAAGGCCTTGGAGGCCACCGCCGGCAGAATCATTTTCAACCAGATCCTGCCCGACGGCATCCGGGACGAGAGCTTCATCAACGAACTGCTGACCAAGAAGCGCCTGGAAGAGATCGTGGCCAGGTGCTACAAGCGCGTGGGCATGAACGCCACCGCCCGGTTCCTGGACCAGCTTAAGGACCTGGGGTTCCGCTACGCCACCCAGGGCGGCCTCTCGGTGGGCATCGAGGACGTGGAAGTCCCCCCCGAAAAGGCCAACCTGGTGACCAAGGCGACCGCCGAGGTCGAGAAGGTGCAGAACCAGTACGAGGATGGCGTCATCACCGATGGCGAACGCTACAACAAGATCATTGACATCTGGACCCACACTACCTCCGATGTGGCCGACGCCATGGTGGCGCACCTGAAGCAGTCCAACCAGGGCTTCAACCCGGTCTTCATGATGATTGACTCGGGCGCCCGCGGGTCCAAGGAACAGATCCGCCAGTTGGGCGGCATGCGCGGCCTGATGGCCAAGCCCCAGAAGTCCATGACCGGGCAGAAGGGCGAAATCATCGAATCGCCCATCATCGCCAACTTCAAGGAAGGCCTGACCGTGCTGGAGTACTTCATCTCCACACACGGCGCCCGCAAGGGTCTGGCCGACACCGCATTGAAAACCGCCGACGCCGGGTACCTGACCCGCCGCCTGGTGGACGTGGCCCAGGACGTGATCGTCCGGGAAAAGGACTGCCGCACCCAGCGCGGGATTTACATCGAAGCCAGCAAGGAAGGCGAAGGGGACACCACCGAGCAGTTCTCGGACCGCATCATCGGCCGTGTGCTGGTGGACGACATGTACGACAGCTTCAGCGGCGAGAAGATCCTGTCCATGGGCAAGATGCTGGACGAAGCCGACGTTGAAGCCATGATTCGCGCCAACATGGACCGGGTGCGCATCCGGTCCGTGCTCACCTGCGAGACCATCAATGGGGTCTGCGCCCAGTGCTACGGCAAGAACCTGACCAACGGACGCCAGGTGGACATCGGCGAGGCGGTCGGGGTGATGGCCGCGCAGTCCATCGGCGAGCCGGGCACGCAGCTCACCCTGCGGACCTTCCATATCGGTGGTGCGGCCAGCCGCATCGCCACCCAGTCCAAGGTGATTTCCAAGCACGACGGCACCGTGCAGTACGAGAACATCCACGCCATCCCGCACCGCGAAACCGGCAACCTGGTGGCGTTGCGGCGCAACGGCGTCATCAAGGTACTGGATGATGATAACCGGATCATCACCCGCTACAACGTGCCGCATGGCGCGGAAATCCTGATCGCCGACGGCGGCCCGGTGAAGAACGGCCAGGAGATCATGTTCTGGGACCCCTTCTCCGCGTCCATCATCGCCAACTACGACGGCGTCATCCGCTACGTGGACATCCGGGAGGAGGAGTCCTACCGCGAAGAGGTGGACGAGACCACCCTGAAGAAGCAGAAGGTCATCATCGAGGTGCGCAACAAGAAGCTGAATCCGCATCTGCACCTGGAAGATGATGAAGGGAACAAGATCGAGAACATCAACGTTCCGGTCGGAGGCCACCTGCTGGTCAACGACGGCGACCGCGTTCAGGCGGGCGACGCCCTGGCCAAACTGCCCCGTGAAATCTCCAAGACCAAGGACATCACCGGCGGTCTGCCGCGCGTGGCCGAACTCTTCGAGGTGCGCCGGCCCAAGGATCCAGCCATCGTGTCGGAAATTGACGGCGTGGTCAAGTTCGGGTCCCTGAAGCGCGGCGTGCGCGAGATCATCATCAAATCGCACGACGGCAAGGTGGAGAAGCGCTACCTGGTACCCTTCGGCAAGCACATCATTCTGCACGACGGCGAATCCATCAGCGCCGGGGACCGCATCAGTGAAGGCTCCATCGCGCCGCAGGACATTCTGAACATTCTGGGGCCCAGCAAGGTGCAGGAATACCTGGTCAACGAGATCCAGGCCGTGTACCGTCTGCAGGGCGTGAAGATCAACGACAAGCACATCGAAGTGATCGTGCGCCAGATGCTGCAGAAGGTCCGCATCGAGGATGCCGGCGACACCGCCTACCTGGAAGGCGACACGGTGGATGCGGCCCGCTTCATTCCCGAAAACCGCCAGCTCATGACCAAGGTGGTAGTGGAGAAGGTGGGTGATTCCCGCTTCCAGATCGGCCAACTGGTGGACAAGGCGGAATTCAACCGCGAAAACCGCCGCCTCCAGGCCGCCGAGCTGCAACCGGCCACGGCCCGGCCCGCGCGCCCGGCCATCTATCAACCTCTGCTCCTGGGCATCACCCAGGCGGCGCTGTCCACCGAAAGCTTCATCTCTGCGGCCAGCTTCCAGGAGACCACCCGGGTGCTGACCGAGGCGGCGGTGGAACGCAAGGTGGATTTCCTGAAGGGGTTGAAGGAAAACGTCATCATG
Source organism: Candidatus Zixiibacteriota bacterium (assembly GCA_003599535.1). Lineage (GTDB taxonomy): Bacteria > Electryoneota > B3-LCP > B3-LCP > B3-LCP > SURF-9. The sequence goes on from QZKQ01000136.1 coordinate 11,709, forward strand.
GGACACCTGATCCCGGCCGGCACCGGCATCAACCGCTACACCCAAATCGAGGTGGAGCAGCCGGAGATCGAAGCGCAAGTCATTCCTCCGCTGGAATTTATCCTGCCCAGCGGCGACGGTAAGACGCCGGATCAGGAAGTGATTCCGGAAGATCAGCCCCTGGAAACGGCGGAATCCCCCGACGGATCCGGACAAAAACAGGAAGTCTTGGAACCCGAGGACCAAGCCAATCACAAAGAAGAAAAAGATGAGAAAGTGATTGACAACTTGGACGAAAAATCGTAAATTAAGATTTCTATACTCGACTCGGAGAGCTAAGTGCCCACAGTCAGTCAATTAGTCCGGAAGAGCCGGCAACGCCAACTGAAGAAATCCAAGACGCCAGCCCTGGTGCGTAGTCCCCAGAAGCGCGGCGTCTGCACCCGCGTGTACACCACCACGCCCAAGAAGCCCAACTCGGCGCTGCGCAAGGTAGCCCGTGTGCGCCTGACCCACGGTGTGGAAGTGACCTCCTACATCCCCGGCGAAGGCCACAACCTGCAGGAACACTCCATCGTCCTGATCCGGGGTGGCCGCGTCAAGGACCTGCCGGGCGTGCGATACCATATCATCCGGGGCACGTTGGATGCCGCCGGGGTGGACAAGCGTAAACAAGGCCGTTCCAAATACGGCACCAAGCGGAAGTAAGCCATCATGCCGCGAAGAAAACGAGTCGTCAAGCGCCAGATCCTGCCGGATCCCAAATACCATGACCTGGTGGTGGCCAAGTTCATCAACAACCTCCTGAGGCGCGGGAAGAAGTCCACCGCCGAGCGCATCCTTTACACGGCCCTGGACCGGATTCACGAGAAGACCAAGACCGAAGGTCTGGAAGTGCTCCGCAAGGCCCTGAGCAATGTGGCGCCCGCCGTCGAGGTGAAGTCGCGCCGCGTGGGGGGGTCCACCTACCAGGTGCCGGTGGAAGTCCGCCCTGACCGCCGCATGGCCCTGGCCATGCGCTGGCTCATCAATTACTCCCGGGCCCGCAACGAGAAGACCCTGGCCGACAAGCTGGCCGCCGAGCTCATGGCCGCCGCCAACGGCGAAGGATCCTCCGTGAAGAAACGGGAAGATACCCATCGCATGGCGGAAGCCAACAAGGCTTTTGCCCACTTCCGCTGGTAAACCATAGATCGAGCAAAGAGTACCACGGCCGGGTAGAGCACCACGCCCGGCCAAATTCATCCCCGTCGCGGTATACTGTTCCGCGGCGGGATCAGAAAGCAGTGTAAATGCCGCGCCGCGATCCCTTAGATAAAGTCCGCAACATCGGCATCATGGCCCACATTGATGCCGGCAAGACCACGACCACAGAGCGCATCCTGTACTTCACCGGTAAAATCCACCGCATGGGAGAGGTCCATGAAGGGGCCGCCACCATGGATTGGATGGAGCAGGAGCGGGAACGCGGCATCACCATCACCTCGGCGGCCACCACCTGCTACTGGAACGACCACCGGATCAACATCATTGACACCCCCGGACACGTGGACTTCACTGCCGAAGTGGAGCGCTCCCTCCGGATCCTGGACGGCGCCATCGCCTTGTTCTGCGCCGTGGGCGGCGTGGAACCCCAGTCGGAGACGGTCTGGCGCCAGGCGGACAAGTACCATGTTCCCCGCATTGCCTTCATCAATAAAATGGATCGCGTCGGGGCAGACTTCTACGGCACCGTGGAACACATCCGCACCCGGCTGGGGGCCCACCCCATCCCGGTGCAGATCCCCCTGGGCGAAGGCGAGCTGTTCACCGGCCTGATTGACCTGATCAAGATGCATGCGGTGCTCTACAACGAAAACACCTTGGGCGCCCTGTGGGAAGAGGTGGAAATCCCCACCGCTCTGCTGCCCCAGGCCCGGGAGCACCGGGAGAAGATGCTGGAGTCCATTTCGGATTATGACGACCACCTGATGGCGCTGTTCCTGGAAGATCAGCCCATCCCCGAAGATGACGTCCGGCGGGCCCTCCACAAGGCCACGGTGGACAACAAGATCGTGCCGGTGCTGTGCGGCAGCGCCTTTAAAAATAAAGGCATTCAGCGGCTCCTTGACGCCATCACCTTCTACCTGCCCAATCCCCTGGAGGGCGGTCCGGTAAAGGGGATAAACCCCAAGAAGGAAAAGGAAGAGGTCCGCAAGCCCTCCGACGACGAGCCCTTCTCGGCGCTCTGCTTCAAGGTGGTCAGCGACCCCCACGTCGGAAAGCTGAATTACTTCCGGATCTATTCCGGCAAGGTCCTCGCGGGTAAGGCTGTCTACAATGCCAACCTGGGCAAGCACGAACGGCTGGGACGCATCCTGCAGATGTTCGCCAATAAACGCGAAGACATCGAGGAAGCCTACACCAGCGACATCGTCGCCGCCGTGGGCCTGAAGAACACCCGCACCGGCGACACCCTGTGCGACGACGGTCACCCCATCATCCTGGAAAAAATGGAATTCCCCCGGCCGGTCATCCACGTGGCCATCGAGCCGCGCACCAAGGCCGACCAGGAGAAGATATCGCTGGCCTTGGCGCGCCTGGCGGACGAGGATCCCACCTTCGAGGTGTCCACCAACGAGGATACCGGGCAGACCATCATCTCCGGCATGGGCGAGCTGCACCTGGACATCCTGGTGGACCGCCTGATGCGGGAATTCAAGGTAGGGGCCAACGTGGGCCGGCCCCAGGTGGCGTACAGGGAGACCATCCGCAAGGCAGTCATCGCCGACGGGCGGTTCGTCCGCCAGACCGGCGGCCGCGGACAGTACGGCCACGTGAAGATCCAGTTGGAACCCGGGGACCCGGGATCTGAGTACGTCTTTGAAAACAAGGTCATCGGTGGAGCCATCCCGCGGGAATTCGTCGGGCCGGTGTCCCAGGGCATCAAGGAATCCATGAAGAATGGCGTCCTGGCCGGCTATCCCATGGTGGACATCAAAGCCACCCTGCTGGACGGGTCCTACCACGAAGTGGACTCCTCCGAACTGGCCTTCAAGATTGCGGGATCCATGGCCTTTAAGGAGGCCGCCCGCAAGGCTGACCCGGTGGTGATCGAACCGGTCATGTCCCTGGAAGTGCTGGTGCCCGACGACTACTTGGGCGACGTCATCGGCAACATCAACGCCCGCCGCGGCCGCATCCTGGGCATCCACCCGCGCAAGCACGCGCAGGCCATAGACGCCCATGTGCCTCTGGCGGAGATGTTCGGGTACGCCACCCAGTTGCGCTCCATGACCCAGGGCCGCGCCGTGTTCACCATGCAGTTCTCGCACTACGATCAGGTGCCCGAAGAGCTGTCGGCCAAGATCATGGAAGGGCCCGTGTTCTCCCGGATCGGGTGACCGGAAAACCTCGCAACTCCCTACACCGTATATTGGTTATATCAAATAGCTTGAGAAGGTAATCACATGGCCAAGGCGAAATTTGAGCGGACGAAGCCGCACGTCAACATTGGGACCATCGGGCACGTGGACCACGGCAAGACGACGCTGACGGCGGCCATCAC
>QZKQ01000001.1 GCA_003599535.1 Candidatus Zixiibacteriota bacterium
GCACCTCATCGTAGCCGTAGCGGTTGACGGTGTAGCGCAGCACCGTCCGGTCCGGGTCGCTCTCCAGGACCTGCACGCCGTACGCCTCCGGCGAATCCGTCAGGCTGACCCATTCCGCCGCAGAAGTAAGGCTTGACAGGGTCAACAGGCAAATCACCAGCCACCAACATTCCTTCAGGGCTTTCATCGTGTACCTCAAAAGTCAGGTTTCAAGGTGCGCACAGTTATGGAGGATATTAAGATATGAAATATTTAAGCAGGAGTCAAGCCAACGTTGAAAAAAGAAAATTTATATTACAGTTGGCACACATGCCGACCAATTCACCCATTTCTCCCCCGGAACTTTTCCCCGCCCCTCGGGGTAAAGTTGATAAATGCGTCAGCCTGCCTGTCGTTAACCCTTGATTTTGCTGATATAACCAGAGAATACATTACCGCCGGGAGAGACGCCCGGCGGCCCTGTCCCCACACCGCACCGGAGGAACACCGTGGCTCTGCCTACCACCGCCCTGGACGTCCGGGAAATCACCCGGCAGATCGAAACCCATTCCGCTTTCGTGGACGCCCTGCTGGGCCAGATCGGCACCGAAATCGTGGGCCAGAAGAAGATGGTCGAGCGGCTGCTGATCGGCCTGTTGGCCGACGGCCACATCCTCCTGGAAGGCGTCCCCGGCCTGGCCAAGACCATGGCTGCCAAGACCCTGGCCCTGGCCATCCAGGCGCACTTCCAGCGCATCCAGTTCACTCCCGATCTGCTCCCCGCCGACCTGGTCGGCACCCTGATCTACAGCCAAAAGGACGGCGAATTCCGGGTCAAGCAGGGCCCGCTGTTCGCCAATTTCATTCTGGCCGACGAGATCAACCGGGCGCCGGCCAAGGTGCAGTCGGCCCTGCTGGAAGCCATGCAGGAACGCCAGGTCACCATCGGCCAGGAGACCTTCCCCCTGCCCGCGCCGTTCCTGGTGCTGGCCACGCAGAACCCCATCGAGCAGGAAGGCACCTACCCCCTGCCCGAAGCCCAGGTGGACCGCTTCATGCTGAAGGTCATCATTGACTATCCCCGGCGCGAAGAGGAGCGCGACATTCTGCGCCGCCACGGCGTGCCTCACGCCCTGCAGGTCCAGCCGGTGGTCACCCTGGAACAGATCCTGGAGGCCCGCCGCGCTGCCGCCGGCATCTACGCCGACGAGAAGATCGAAAACTACATCCTGGACCTGGTGTTCGCCACCCGCAAGCCGGAAGACTTCGGCCTGGGCAAGCTGAAGCCCTACATCGCCTACGGAGCCAGCCCCCGCGCCACCCTGTACCTGATGCAGGCGGCCAAGTGCCACGCCTTCCTGCGCCACCGCGGCTTCGTCATCCCCGACGACGTGAAGGAGATCGGCCCGGATGTGCTGCGCCACCGCGTCACCGTGACCTACGAAGCCGAAGCCGAGGAGATCGGTTCCGAGCAGGTGATCCAGGAGATCTTCAACCATATCGAGGTGCCGTAAAAAGCACTCAGCACTCAGCAGTCAGCAGTCAGCCGGTGTGGTGGCATGCTTCTGGCTCCCGACCGCCACCGCCCCGGTTCATGGCCTCCACACTTTACCGGTCGGGAGACGAAGCATGTATCTACTGGGAAACGGCTGTAATCCAGTTATAAACTAAGGTACAGGAGTGACAATGACTATCGAGGCCATCACACAGCGATTAGTCAAGAAACTGCGGGACATGACAATTGATGAATTCTATATCCATCCACCAATCCAGGAACTGTGGAAGGAATTCGCCAAGCTCTCGAAAACAGCCCCCAGTGAATTTCGCTACGATTTTGAAATGAGTCGTTATAATTATAATCTGTCCTATAAGCTAAGTGAGATTGAAGATAAAATACGTCGCTTGCAAAAAAGAGATTATTTTGATGATAATCCTAAAGAATTAGAGAATTTGATGGATCGAATTCTTTTTGATAACTGGACTAAAATTGAAACCCTACGAACCGAAGTCGGTAAACTTAATGAAAACATCAATAGTCTAAGTAGAGGTTATTATTCATATGCTAATAAGGATGAAATTAATGAAATTCGCAAGCAGATCGAGAATCTAGATACTCAAATTGTAGAAATTGAAAACGCCACCGGACTTTCCGGGAAAAGTATTAAATCAGTATTTGATGAATTGATCAATAGCAGTAAGGTACAATATAAACGTTTCAAGAAGTTCTATGAACATGAATTACAAGACAAAAAATCCGGAGAGGAATTAAAAAAAATATTACGCCCTAAATACCGGCATTGGGTTAGTGCCAAAGAAAAGGATGATTGGGATGTTCTATGTGCCTTTCCTGATTGTGCCTGTGTTGTACTCGATGATTGGCGGAAAATCCTGGCGCAACTTTTCAACAATCCTGTGCCGCATTTTGCGGGGAGGCTGATCAAGCCAAAGCACGACATGGCCGTGGATGCATCAGAAACTGTATCCTTCTTAGTCCCGCATACTGATGATATTGATATTGATGATGCAAGGATGACCTCTACATTTCTGTTAATGAGAGCAGCCATCCGGCATGGTGCTGCGATTACCACTGCCAATAACGTAATTCACCTGCCATTGTCCGGTTGCTTGATGGTGAAGGTGCGCTTCCGTAAAGCACCGCGCAACCTACCGTTATCGCAACCCGCTTATTATCTGAATGCGCTAAAGGATGATGAAGATACCACTGAATTTAAGATATTTAATCATGCTTGGATGGAATCGTTCGCCGGATTCTATATACTGACTCCAGAACGGGTGGTGGATATTACCTTCCAAGGTACGCCTATGCTGACGGATTTATCTGCAATCCATGCTTCGATGGCATCGTTTTCGCATCCATCATTGTCGGACAGCGAAGACGATTGGGATGATGATTCCCCGAGTGATTACCACGGTGATGAATATGATGGCTATCCGCCGGGATCTGATCCGACTGATGGGTGGAAGAATAGTGAATGATTCTGTACTTCGGACCTTCTGACTCCCAGCACCCGACTCCATTTTTATCCCATAGCCAAGCGTCAATAGTAAACAGTCTTCGATGGAAACCCGCGATATACTCAAAAAAGTCCGCCAGATCGAGATCAAGACCCGGGGGATCGTCGAGGAGATCTTCTCCGGCGAATACCACTCCGTGTTCAAGGGGCGGGGCATCGAATTCGCCGAGGTGCGCGAGTACATCCCCGGCGATGATATCCGCAGCGTGGACTGGAACGTCACCGCGCGCATGGGCCACCCCTACGTCAAGATCTTCGAAGAGGAGCGCGAGCTGACCCTGATGCTCCTGTGCGACTTTTCCAGTTCCGGCTACTTCGGGTCGCAGCGGCAGTTGAAGATCGAGGCGGCCATCGAGGTGGCGGCGCTGCTGGCCTTTTCCGCGCTGAAGAATCACGACAAGGTGGGGCTGCTGCTGTTCACCGATTCCATCGAAAAATACGTCCCCCCCAAGAAGGGGCGGACCCACGTGCTGCGCATCCTGCGGGAACTGATCTCCTTCCAGCCGGAGAAGGCCGGCACCAACATCGGCGAGGCGCTGAAGTACTTTTCCCGGGTCCAGTCGCGCCGTTCCATCGCCTTCCTGATTTCCGACTTCTGGGATCAGGGCTTCGACGACCCCTTGCGGCTGGTGGGCAAGAAGCACGATTTGATCGCCCTGCGCCTGTCCGATCCGCGCGAGGAGACCCTGCCTCCGGTGGGGCTGGTGAAACTGCAGGACGCTGAAACGGGCGAGGACTTCTGGGTGGACACCTTCGATCCGGCGGTGCGGAATACATACGACCAGGCCGTCCGCGCGCGCCGGAACAAGCTCGACCGGCTGCTGCGCACTTCGGGGGTGGATACGGTGGAGGTGCGCGCCGGGGAAGACTACGTCCAGGCGCTGTCGAAGTTTTTCCGGATGAGGGCGAGGAGGAAATGATGAGGTTATTCTCGCCCAAATTCCGATCCGGGAATACGTTCGGCACGACCCCGGCCCTGACCGAAAATAAAATCGGCACGCCTCCGGCCCCGTCCGGGAATGAATTCCCGGACTACTCTGCTTCAGTCCAAAAGGACGTAAAACAACATCCACTTTCAGTGGATCGAAACAAATTAGCCCGGGAATTCATTCCCGGGCGGGTAGGGAAACTCACCTCCGTTTTGGCCTTCATTCCCGGGCGGGTTCGGGTTATCCTGGCTCTCCTGTTCGGCCTCTTTCTCGCCTCCTCTTCCCCCGCCTCCTTCCCCGTCCGCGTCGAGGGCGTGCCCGACAGCCTGTTCGTCGGCGACCCCATCGAGCTGCGCCTGACCGTGTCGCCGCCGGGGCCGGGGCAGGTGGCGCTGCCCAACCTGGGCCAGGCGCTGGAGAAGTTCGACCTGCTGGCTCCGCCCGACAGCAGCGCCGTCCAGCAGGCGCAGGGCGGCACCATTACCCTGCCTCTGAAGATCACCAGCTACCGGGGCGGCCCGCAGGTCTTGCAGCCCATCCAGGTGGTGTGGACTTCGGCAGACGGTTCGGTGACCGACTCGGCCGAAACCGAGCCGCAGATCGTCCAGATCCAGGGGCTGGTGCCGGATTCCATCCTGGCCCTGGCCGACACCACGGCCAAGCCCCACAAGCTGTTGCGCCCCAACCGGCTCTGGACCCTGGGGCTCTCCCTGGCGGAAATCCTGCCCTGGGTCGCTCTGGTGGCCGCCGCCGCAGGCCTCTTCTTCCTGATCCGCTGGTGGCTGCGCCAGCGCCGCCGTAAGGCCGGGGAGATCGCCGAAGAGCTGCCTCCGCCCCGCCCGGCGCACGAAGTCGCCCTGGAAGAACTCGACCGCTTGCGCGACGCCGGCATCTTCCAGCAGGGGCAGATCAAGGAATATTACGTGGCTTTAAGCGGGATCATCCGCCGCTATGTGGAAGAGCGGCACGGCATCCCGGCCATGGAATCCACCAGTTACCAACTGCTGCGCGACCTCGAACCCAAGGTGACCGACGCCAACCTGCGCCGGGTGCTGCAGAACCTGCTCGAGGACGCCGACCTGGCCAAGTTCGCCAAGCACCGCCCGGACGAGGACGACTGCCGCCGCGACCTGGAGCGGGGCTACACCTTCGTGCGCAAGACCACGCCCGAAGCGGTCAGCCCCATCGCCGCGGCCGCCCCGGAGCATAACGACAGCGGGGAGGCGGCCTGATGGACTTTCGCGACCCCGGCTGGCTGGCCCTGCTGCTGCTGATCCCCTTCCTGGCTTTATACCTGAAGCTGCGAGGCAAGCGGCGCAAGATCCCTTTCCGCTTCCCCACCCTGGAAGTGCTGCGCTCTACCGGCGGCGGGAAATGGGCCCGCTGGCGCTGGCTGCCCGTCGCCCTGCGCTGGACGGCCATTGCCCTGATCGCCGTGGCCCTGGCCCGGCCCCAGAAGCTGACCCAGGAGAGCAACGTCAGCACCGAGGGCATTGACATCATGCTGGCCCTGGACATCTCCACGTCCATGCTGGCCGAAGATTTCCAGCCCAAGAACCGGCTGGAGGCGGCCAAGCTGGTGGCCTCGGAATTCGTCACCGGGCGCAGCAGCGACCAGATCGGCCTGGTGGTGTTCGCCGGGCAGAGCTTCACCCAGTGCCCCCTGACCCTGGATTATGAGCTGCTGAAGCAATTGCTCGACCGGGTGAACGTCGAGCTGGTGACCGGGGGCGCCATCGAGGACGGCACCGCCATCGGCATGGCCATGGCCAACGGGGTCAACCGGCTGCGCGCCTCCCAGGCCAAGTCGCGGGTGCTGATCCTGCTGACCGACGGGCAGAACAACCGCGGGGAAATTGACCCCGTGACCGCGGCCCAGGCGGCCAAGGCGCTGGGCATCCGCATCTACACCATCGGGGTGGGTACGGAAGGCTACGCTCCCTACCCCGTGCGCGACCCCTGGGGCGGGATCGCCTACCAGCAGGTGCCGGTCAAGATTGACGAAGAGCTCCTGCGCCAGGTGGCGGACGAAACCGGGGGGAAGTACTTCCGCGCCACCGACGCCGAGACGTTGCGCAAGGTGTACCGGGAAATTGACCAGTTGGAAAAGAGCAAGATTCGCGTCCACCAGTACCGCCAGCACGCCGAACTGTTCGGCTCGTGGCTGGGCTGGGCGTTGGCCCTGCTGCTGGTGGAACTGATCCTGACGGCGACCAGACTTCGGACCATGCCATGATGCGTTGGGGACATCCGGCCGTACTGTATCTGCTGCTCCTGCTGCCCCTGCTGGCCGCCCTGATCTGGTGGGCCAAGGCGCGGCGGGGCCGGCGGCTGCGCGAACAGTTCGCTTCGGCGGCGCTGCTGGAAACCGTGGCCCCGCACCTCTCCACGGCCCGGCAGCGGGTCAAGGACGGGCTGCTGCTGGCCGCATTGGGCTTAGGCCTCCTGGCCCTGGCCGACCCCCAGGTGGGCACCCGCATGGAAGAAGTCAAGCGGGAAGGCATTGACCTGGTCGTGGCGGTGGACGTGTCCAATTCCATGCTGGCGCGGGACGTCGCCCCCTCGCGGCTGGACAAGGCCCGGCACGAAGTCCGCGGCCTGCTGAACCTGCTGGAAGGCGACCGCGTGGCCCTGGTGGCCTTCGCCGGCAAGGCGGTGGTGGAATGCCCCCTGACCCTGGATTACGGCGCCGCCGAACTGTTCCTGGCGGTGCTGGACCCCAACCTGATCTCTTCGCCGGGAACCAGCGTGGCCGCCGCCATCCGCACCTCCCTGCAGGCCTTTGGGGAAGAGAGCCACGCGGGCAAGGCCATCCTGCTGATCACCGACGGCGAGGACCATTCCGGCGAAGCGGAAACCGCAGCCCGGGAAGCACGGGAGAAGGGGGTCATCATCCATACCGTGGGCATCGGGTCGCCCCAGGGCGTACCCATCCCCCAGGGCGAGCAGGGGGGGGACTTCCGCAAGGACCGCCAGGGCAACGTGGTGGTCACCCGGCTGGACGAGGCCACCCTGCAGCGGATCGCGGAGCAGACCGGGGGCATATACCAGCGGTGCAGCACCGGACAGGACGAGCTGAAGCAGATCACCGCGGCCATCGCGGGACTCGAGAAAGGAGAACTGGGAGCCAAGAAATTCACCCAGTACGAGCACCGCTACCAGCCGATCCTGCTGCTGGCCTTGATCCTGCTGGTGGTCGAACACCTGCTCTCCGACCGCCGCATGCGCCTGCCGGGGTGGCTGAGGGTGTTTGAGGCGGAGAGGAAGGAAAAATAGTCCCAACCACAGATTACGCGAATCACGTGGATCATGCGGATACCGTGGATAGCGCAATTTTCACCCCGCAGGGGTGCACTTTTAGTAGCCGGCGGTTTCAACCCCCGGAATGACGGCATAAAATCTTATCCTCTTTCGGATGTTTTCACCCTGAAAGGGTGAATCACTGCCATGAAAACGACCTTGCTGTACCGCATACTTCTAATCGCTGCGCTGGTGACGGCCGCCTCGCCCTCCCACGCCTCCTGGCGGACCCAGGTGCGGGCCGGAGATAAGGCCTTTTCCCAGGAGAAATACGACGAGGCGCTGGTTAAATACCTGGAAGCCCTGGGCGCGGAAGGGGATTCGGCCTTGATCGGCTTTGACCTGGGCAACGTCTATCAGAAGCAGGATAAATTTCCTGAGGCGGCGCAGCAGTTCCAGAGCCGGATCGCTTCCGGCGACAGCCTGGAACGCGCCGACGCCCTCTACAACCTGGGCAACGCCCTGATGGGCCTGGAGAAGTACCCCGAAGCCGCCCAGGCTTACAAGACCTCCCTGCAGGCCCAGCCCCGCCGTCCCGACGCCCTGCACAATCTGGAACTGGCCCTGCGCCTGATGGAGCGCCAGCAACAGCAGCAGCAACAGCAGAACCAACAGAATCAGGAGCAGCAGGACCAGGATCAAAAAGATCAAGACCAGCAACAGCAGAATCAGGATCAACAGCAGCAGGATCAGCAGCAGCAGGAACAGCAACCGGATCAGCAGGCCCAACAGGATCAGCAACAACAGCAGGAAGAGCAGCAGGCGCAACAACAGCAGCAACAGCCGATGGCCGGCCAAATGTCCAGGGAAGAGGCTGAGCGGCTGCTGAACGCCCTGCAGATGGACGAGAAGCAGGTCCAGGAAAACCTGCACCGCCAGCAGGCGGTGGAAGTGGGAGTGGAGAAGGATTGGTAGGAACGGATGACCGCGCCATGACCCCGCGATCTTGTCTTCGATGGTTCATTTCCGTCCTGGTGCTTCTGGCGGTGGCCGGAACCGCGGCGGCGGATCTGCAGATCCGCGCCCACGTGGACCGGGCGGTTCTCGCGCCCCCCGACCATTTCACCTACACCGTGGAAGTGCAGGGATCGGTCACTTCCACCCCCAGCCCCAAGCTGCCGGACCTGTCCGATTTCTCCGTGCTGTCCGGCCCCAACCAGTCCAGCACGTTCCAGTTCATCAACGGACGGACGTCCTACACCAAGTCCTACAGCCTGGTGCTGCGCCCCCGCCGGGAAGGCACCCTGACCATCGCCCCGGCGGAAGTGACCCACGACGGCAAGCTCTACCGCTCCGACTCCCTCACCCTGACCGTCTCCGGGGCGGGCGCGCCGCCGGCGGCCGCTTCGCCGCCGCCGGGGTCACCGGCTCCGCCGCCGGCCACCGATAACGGCGAAGACCTCTTCGTCCAGGTCACCGCGGACCAGCGCCAGGCCTACCAGGGCGAAGCCATCCTGCTGACCTACACCCTCTACACCCGGGTGTCGGTGCAGGGGTACGACATCACCCAGGTGCCGCGGGCGGAAGGCTTCTGGACGGAGGAATTCCCCCCGCCGCCCACCGGTCCGGAAGTGCGCGACGTGACCCTTTCCGGCCGGGTCTATAAGGCCGCGATGATCCGCCGTGTGGCGGTGTTCCCAACCCGTTCCGGCGACCTGGTGGTGGACCCCCTGGAAGCCACCTGCCAGGTGCAGGTCGAAGAGCGGCCCCGGCGCACCCGCGACCCCTTCGACATGCTCTTCAACAGCCCCTTCCTGCGCTACCGCACCGAACAGCGGGCCATTAAAACCGCGCCGCTGAAGATCAAGGTGCTGCCGCTGCCCGAGGCGGGCCGCCCGGCGGACTTTTCCGGCGCCGTGGGACAGTACGGGTTGAAGGTGACGCTGGATCGCCACGCCGCCCGGACCAACGAAGCCCTGACCATGACCGTGCACTTCTCCGGGTCGGGCAACCTGAAGATGCTGCCGCCCCCGGACTACCCCGCGCCGCCCGATTTCGAAATGTACGAACCCAAGGAGTCGTTGTGGCAGGACAAGTCAAAGGGGAAAGTGAGCGGCACCAAGACCTTTGAGTACGTGCTCATTCCCCGCTTCGCCGGGACCCAGAAGATCCCGCCGGTGCGTTTCACCTTCTTCAATCCCGCCACCAAAAAGTACGAAACCCTGGAGGGGGGCGGGTTCGAGATCGCGGTGGAGCAGGGTGCTTCGACTCCGGCCGCCGCGGCGCCGGGTCTGGCCAAGGAAGAGGTCAAGCTGCTGGGGCAGGACATCCACTACCTGAAGTCCCCCGGCCGCCTGCGGCCCCTGGGGAGCGGCGGTCTGCCCCTGGGCTACCATGTGGGCATGATCCTGCCGCCGCTGCTGGCCCTGGCGTTGCTGGCCGGCGCCCGGGTCCTGGGGATGCCCACCCTGCAGGCCCGCCTGCGCTCCCGCCGCGCCTATCTGCGGGCCCAGAACGAGTTGCGCCGCCTGGGGAAGAGTCCCGGCGCGGCCGGATTCTACGGCGGGGTGCACCGCGCCCTGCTGGGCTACCTGGGGGAAAAATTGAAGCTCCCGGCCCAGGGCCTGAAGGAGGACGAGGTGCTGGATCACCTGGAAAAGCGCGACCTGCCTTCCGCCCCGGTGGAACGGGTGCGCGGGATCCTGCAGGCCTGCAATTACGCCCGTTTCGCCCCGGGCAGCGAAGAGGCCTCGCGCCAGGACCAGGTGCAGAAGGAAGCGCTGGCCATCTTGGAGCAGATGGAAGAAAACTGGGACAGAGTATGAGACGGGTGGGATTCCTGCTGATTCTCCTGGTGGGGATGTCTGGCGCGGCAGCAGCCGCCCCTCCTGACCTGGCTGCCGCTGAGCAGCTCTACCGCGAGGGGGACTACCGCGCCGCCGCCGAGGCGTATCACCAGGTGCTGAACCAGGGCCTGGCCAGCGGCGAAATCTATTACAACCTGGGCAACTGCTACTACAAGCTGGGCGATTACGGCCGGGCCATCCTGCACTACGAGCGGGCCCGGCGCTGGCTGGGCCAGGATTCCGACCTGGACCTGAACCTGCAACTGGCCAACCTGAAGGTGCCCGACCGCATCGAGCCGCTGCCCCGGTTCTTCCTCCTGCGCCTGGTGGAAGGCCTCGGTGATCTGCTGGCTTCCCGCCGCTGGGCCCTGCTGGTTCTGCTCTGTGAATGGGTTCTGCTGGCCTGCCTGGCCGGTCTGCTGATCGTCCGCCGGCCGAAGCACCGCCGCCTCCTGGCCGGGGTCTTCGTGGCCGCCGGCTTCCTGTTTCTGGTCTCCGGGGGGTTCTACCTGCAGCAGAGCGCGCGGGAGAATCAGCCGCAGGGGGTGGTGCTGTCCGACCGCATAGACGTGCTCAGCGCCCCGGAAGCGGGAGCCACGGAACTCTTTGCCCTGCATGAGGGTGTCAAATTCAGGATCCTGCGCCGCGTGCCCGGCTGGGCCGAGATTCACCTGGCCGACGGCAAGCGGGGCTGGATGCCGCAATCCGCCTTCGAATCCATCTAACCGGAATCCTGCCGACTCATGAAGCTGTACCTCCGACCGCAGACTCTGCTGACCGCCGCCCTGCTGCTGGGACTGATCCTGGCGGGCTGCTCCCGCCGGCCCTCGGCCGTCAAGGAACGGGAGAAAGCCGCCGCCGACACCGTGCGCACTCCCCAGGACGAGAGCTTCGACCCCTTCAGTATCGAAGATGAGGAAGGGATGCGGATGCCCGATTCCCGCCTGAAGACTTCCGGCGGGACCGCCTCCGAGCGGACGTCCCGCAAGGCCGCCAAGAGCCGGGAAGTGGCCGGCTTCCGCGTCCAGCTCGTGGCCACCGATTCCGAAGGGGAAGCCCGCAGCGTGGAACAGCAGGCCCTGCTCGATTTCCCCGACGGCGTCTACCTGATCTTCGATCCGCCCAACTACAAGGTCCGGGTGGGCGACTGCGAATCCCGCCCCCGGGCCATGGAACTGCGCGACAAGGCGGTCAAGCTGGGCTACCCCAACGCCTGGGTGGTGCAGTCCCGCGTCACCGTGGCCGACCGCTGAACCGATACCCGCCCCCAACGCAACGTCCCGCCGGCAGCGGGACGTTTTTTTCTCTCCTGGCAGGATCTACGCAGGTCATTTTCGCCGGCACCGCTTCGGAGCGCCACGCTCCGTCGTGGCCATCCTTTCGCGAAAAGATCTCTGATCCCGTGGCCATGATCCGCCAAGTGACGGATGACCCTCCGAAGCGATCCTTCCAGGCGCTACCACCACAGCGGGTTGGTCCAGGCCCGCCGCCCCTGCGCCGTCACCGCCTCCAGGCGCACGTATCCCCCCGGTTCGCCGGGGGTTTGACGTAGGGGCAACGGCCGGACCGCCTCCCAGGCGTATCCCCCCGCCGCCGGCTCTTCCAGGATCACCCGTTCCGCCGCCTCGCCGGGAAATCCGGTCCGCAGCGTGATCCCCGCCAGTTCCCCGAATTCCGGACTGGACCGCGCCCGCGCCCGGATCTCCCCGTCCCGCCGTTCCAGGTCGGCGAAGGGGCCGTCCGTGATGACGCTGCGGTTGTGCGCCAGGGCCGCCAACAGTTCGGCCTCTCCCCCGCCGGCCGGCAGATACACCCCGGTGCGCGCCCGCCCGGCCACGTGGCAACCCCGCTCCGTCAGCCGGATCATGGGGAAGCCCACCTGCCGGTTGCGGTTGAAGTTCCCGTGCGCGTCGCTGCCCGCGAAAATCTTCCAGCGCCGCCCCTGCAGCAGGCCCTGCACCCAGCGCTTCAAGCCCCGCTCCAGAGCCTCTGAGACGGGGCCGTTCCACACCTGCAGGCCATCCAGGCCGGGCAGGTCCAGGTCGGGATCTTCCCACCGGCCCCGGTTCAGCAGGGCGCGTTGCAGCAGCGGCGTGCGGGCCATGGGGTGCGCCGCGATGGCCAGAGCGCCCGGGGTCCGGCGCTCCAGCGCCTCTTCCAGGGAGGTTTCCGGGCGCAGGTCCAGCCAGCGCTCGGCGGAGTCCCCCGACCCGGGCAGGAATTCCCTCTGCCCCGCCAGCAGCAGGTGGACGTTCTCTTTCTTCGCGTTGCCGGCGGACAGCTCGAAGCCCGGCAGCAGGGTGAATTCCCCCTCGTAGCGGGCGTTCAGCTCGTCCATTTCCATGGCGCGCTGGTGGAACAGCGGCAGGGCGGGGTCGCGGCGGGTAAAGGAGTCGGGGGCGTCGTCCAGGTCGTAGGAATGGTCCGCGGCCAAGGCAAAGGAGAGGCCCTGCGCCGGGCCCAGCTCGGGGTAGGCGTAGAGCGGCGCGCCGAATTCCACGTGGTCGCGGGTGTAGGCGGTGTGCAGGTGCAGGTCGCCGAAGACCCAGCCGGGCAGCGCCGGCCAGGGGTGGCCGGATTGCCGCACCTGCAGGGGGCAGTGCGACAGGCCGGGGAAGTTGTCGTTGCGCACCAGGTACTTGCGCCCCTTCTGCCGCAACCGCCAGGTGACGGCGATGTCCCACACGGCCGGGGAGGCGTCGGGAAGGTCCAGCCACATCAACCGCGACCACCACGGCTCGGTGATGGCCTCCCCCAGCTCCACGGTGTGCGACAGCCGCCGCCCCGCCGCGATCGCCTCCACCTGCACCAGGTCCAGAGATACCGGGAAACGGTCGGCGTCCTTGACCAGCAGCAGCAGGGGCAGCAGGCGGCCCGGTTCCAGGCGCGCCGGAGCGTCGGTCAGGATCTCCGGACGGGGACGGAAGTAGCGGCTGAAGGGGAAGAAGCGGAAACGGTAGTGGATCTCGGGGTAGAGCGCCAGCAGGGGCGCCCAGGCGCTGGGGTCCGGGGGGAACATCAGGGGGCCGGTTTCGAAGGTGTGAACGGATCGGCGGCGCGAGGCCGGCGATTCTTGTAGTAGAAGTAGCGCGCCATCCAGGGAAGGAAGGAGGCCAGGTAGCGGTCCCACCGGTAGGGCAGCGACGGCGCCAGGTAGCAATTGATGGTGCAGCCGCGGCAGAAGGCCATCCGCCCCTGGCGGCGCAGCCAGACCCGCCGTTCGGCGCTCTTCAGGGCCCGCCGCAGGTCTCCGGCCAGGGGCAGGGCGTCCTGCACCCGGTGGAAGCAGGGCAGCAGCAGCCGGTCGTCGGGCGAGATGACCACGGTGGCCGACACCGCCCGGCAGCGGGGCCGGGCCGGGTCGTTGCCCCCGTCCAGCATGAGCCGGGCCACGCCCCCGTTCAGGTAGACGTAGGGCCGGTCGCACAGCCGGACCAGCTCCTGCAACTGGCGGCGGTTCAGCGCCCCCTCGGTCCCGGTGACTTCGAAGGCGGGATTAACGATCAGGATCAACCCCAGCTTGCCGGCCAGTTCGGCCAGGGGGACGACTTCCAGGTAGTTGTCCGCGGCGGCGGTGAACAGCAGTTCGGGCTTCTCTCCCAGCGACAGGGCCAGCTCCAGCGAGGCCATGACCTGGTCGAAACAGGGCACCCCGCGCAGGGCGTCGTGCCGCTCGGCGGTGGAGGCGTCCAGAGAAAAGTGCAGCAGGTTGACCAGCCCCTTCAGGTCGGCGGCGCGCTTGGGGTACAACAGTCCGTTGGTGGTGACGGTGGTGCGCAGGCCGCAGGCCCGGGCGCTCTTCAGGAACAGGGGGAGGTCGGGGTGGAGCAGCGGTTCGCCGCCGGTGAAATCAATGATGCGCACGCCGGCAGCGGGCAGTTGAGCGATATTGCGGAGCACGGCGTCACTCTGCGCCAGGCCCTGGTCGGGGCGAGCCCACAGGTCGCAGAAGGTGCATCGCGCATTGCAGCGCAGGGTGAGGTAGTAGTTGCAGACGAAGGGAGGCATGGATATTTTAGCCACAGATCACACAGATGGGCACAGATGAGAAGAATTCGGAAGCCAGAAAGGGCACCCCGAAGGGGTGGCCTTTTAGCAGCCGTAGGTTTTTCCCGTAGGGACCACTGCGTGGAACCTGCGGAGATGGACGATCCCCCGCCTCCTCTTTTCATCCCGAAGGGATGACACGTGGGTAGCCACCCCCATGGGTGGAGACGATGGCGCACAACCTTCGCGACCCTGAAGGGGTCGAACCATGTAATCCGCGTAATCTGTTAAATCGGTGAAAATCTGCGATTCTGACAGGAGGAAGTGACTCCCGCCGCCAGGAACCGCTATTCGGACGGCCCGATCCATTCTACCCAGGCTAGACTATGGCTATTCCTCATCTGATTGCGCCCGTTATCCCGCTTCAATCCTGGCGGCAACCTGACGAGGGCTTGGCGGCAACCGTAATGGTTGCTTAATCCGACCTCTTCAGGGTCGGAGAATTTTAAGGCGCCTCTCCTCCGGGGGTTGAAACCCCCGGCTACTAAAAGATCACCTCTTCGGGGTGAAGTCTCCTGGCTCCTGACTCCTATCCTCCTGCCTCCTGCTCTTCTGAATTCTGGATTCTGGCTTCTGGATTCCCCTGCCCAAACCTCCTCCCCTTCCATTCCACCCTTCGTCGGGCCAGGAAAAACGCCGCCTGCACCGGGGCCGACCAGGTGAAGAAGATCTCCCACAGGGGGAAGTAAAGCAGTTGGCGGGTCATCCCCAGGGCGGTCGTGACCCGCGCCTGGATCAGGAAGTTCACTCCGGCGGTGATGCCCCACAGCAGCCAGGCCGGCCCCCACCCCGCCAGCACTCCCCCCACCACAGCGAACTGCCGCAGGGCCATG
The DNA here is from genome assembly GCA_003599535.1 of Candidatus Zixiibacteriota bacterium. Lineage (GTDB taxonomy): Bacteria > Electryoneota > B3-LCP > B3-LCP > B3-LCP > SURF-9. Next base: position 14,910 of record QZKQ01000001.1, read on the forward strand.
ACGGCGATGCTGATCCGCCCCGGCACCGTCAATCGCTTGATGCCGGAAGCCCAGCGCATCCGCTGGCTGATGAATTCGTTCCAGGTGTGCACCCCGGGAGTGTCCACCATCATCTCTCGCTCCAGGGGGAAGACCATGCGCCCCCCGCGCCGGGTCAGCGCCTGGACCAGGGCCTGGTCTTCGGTCAGGGAGAAGCCGATCCCTTCCAGCCCCCCAGCGGCGTCGTAGTCGGCCTTGCGCAGGGACAGGTTCTTGCCCAGGGCCGCC
>QZKQ01000094.1 GCA_003599535.1 Candidatus Zixiibacteriota bacterium
ACCGGAGGCTCGGGTGTCGCCCGGGGCCTGAAGGCGGGAGGCGGCCTGGGCGGTGTGGAAGTGGGCAAGATTGCCGGCATCGCCACCGGGTCGGCCGCCGACAAGGTGGAGAAGGCCCGCGGCGGTCTGCGCATCACCGAAGGCACCGGCGGCATTGACGTCGCCCAGCTTTCCGACGCCCAGATCGAAGAGATCCTCTCCGCCTCCACGGTGGAGATCGCCGCCCTGCCGGAAATCGAAGGGCTGGCGGCCAAGAACGTTAACCGCTCCGGGGCCTCCATCCGCACCATCGCGGATCACAACATGCACCTGGTCAAGAACTGCTACAACAAGTACAAGCGCAAGGACGTCAACCTGAAGGGCAAGGTCAAGGTGGAGTGGTCCATCGAACCGGACGGGCGGGTCTCCAGGGTGCGCATCCTGAGTTCGGAATGGACCCGGTCGCAACTGGGCCGCCGGGTGGAAGACTGCCTGATCGAGGTCATCGGCACCTGGCTGTTCGAGCCCATCCCGCCCGAGTCGGGCAAGGTGCGCGCCGCGCAGACGTACATTTTCGATTGATTCCATCCCCCTCCCGAGAGGCTGTCCCCAAAGCCGCTTTCCGTGCCTTTGAGATTGAAGCGAAGTAATCTCTAAAACCGACTTTTGAGATTGCTTCGGCCCCTGGAAACCGGGGCCTCGCAATGACACGGATGGAGGCTTATGGGGATAGCCTCTTTTTTATAGCGACAATGATAGTATTTTTATATAAGCCCTTGACATTTCCCCTCCGGAATGGTATATTATTGACACTGACTCTCCCCCTGCGCTGCCCGCGAGCCGTCACCTCCTCCGTTCATCTGCCTTGCCTCTGTTTGGAAATATCCTCGTTCCCATCCACCTTACAGAAGGAGGTACCATGATGAATGCGCTCCGTTTAGCAACCCTGGTCGCCGTGCTGGGCGCCCTGGCATTATCCGCCTGGGCCGCCGATGGCACGCAGGAAGGCGCCTGCCCCGGATCGGTCGCGGGCAAGCCGGAGGTCACCGTCCGGCAGACCGACGACACCTACAATTTAGCCCCCCTCGAAAGCGTCAGCCTGAGCCAGACCCAGGCCTGGCGTGACAACCGCCTGCGGGCCTACTACAGCACCAGCCTGTACGGCGTCAACGGGTTTCTCCTGTTCGACGTCTCCGCCATCCCCGACGATGCGGTTATCACCTCCATGACCCTGCGCTGCTATCTGGAATTAGCCTACGGGTCGCCGGCCAGCAATCCGGTGGTGGACGTGTACTACAGCGCGGATGACAACTGGACCCGCGCCGCCGTGGCCCCCGGCGCTCTCTCCCTGGACGTGCTGCTGCAGGACAATGTCCCCTTCACCAGTTACACCCCGTACTACGACTTCCAGTTGAACGTCTCCGCCCACAACTGGACCGGGGATCTGCTGGACAACCAGATCTGCCTGGCGCTGAAGGACGACGTGACGTACTACAGCTACGTCTACTTCTTTGGGTCGGGGGGAGGCACACCGGTGGGCACACCGCCGCAGTTGACCATCGTCACCCAGGCCGGCGGCCCGCAGAACGTGCAGGTCACCCTGACGCCCATCGGTTACCCATTTGTGATCCCCCCGGGCGGCGGCACTTTCAGCTTTGACGCCACAGTCCAGAACCTGCAGGGATCTCCGGTGACCGTGAACGCCTGGATCGGCCAGTGGACTCCGGCGGGAGCCTGGCAGGGGCCGCTGCTGGGGCCGCTGACCATCGTCATGCCCACCGGCGCCAGCGTCACCCGCAACCGTCTCCAGAACGTGCCCGGCACGGCGGCCTCGGGACTGTACACCTATGTGGGCTACGTGGGACTCTACGGCGCCGCCCCCACGATCTGGGACAGCTCCTCCTTCACCTATACCAAGCAGATCGGAGATGGAGAGACCTCGGTCGGCGATTGGGCCTGCACCGGCGAACTGTTCCCCGGTGAATCCGGAGGGACGAGCTCCGTCGCGTCCCTGCCGGAGGAATTCACTCTGTCCGCTTCCCCCAACCCGTTTAACCCGGTGACGGCTATCGGCTACCGGCTATCGGCTCCCGGCTTGGTCACTCTCCGGGTTTACGATACCGCCGGCCGCGAGGTGGCGGCGCTGGTGGACGGCTGGCGGGAGGCCGGTTCGCACCAGGTGACGTTCGACGCTTCCGGGCTGCCGTCCGGGATCTACTTCGCGCGGCTGACGGCGGGGACCTTCACCCAGATTCAAAAACTGGTCCTGCTGAAGTAACTTTGCAACTTTCCAACCTTCTAACTTTTCAACCAAAGAAAAGGGGCGGCCCGGCGTGACCGCCCCTTCTTGCACGGTTTCCAGGGGAATGCATTCCGGATAGGCTCGCAGTCCGCAAAGAAAACGGCGAACGACTCAACAAGCGGCAACTGCCACTCGTAACTATTACTCCAGCAGGCTGTCCCCCAGGGCGTTCCCGGCGTGTCTGCCCGGCCGGACCCCGGGGGACAGCGCGCTCTATCCTGACGCCGCCAATCGCCCATGAAGCATGTACTCCTGACCGGCCCGCCGGGGGTGGGCAAGACCACCCTGATCCGCCGCCTGGCCGAGCGGCTGGCCGACCGGCGACCGGCCGGGTTCTACACCGCCGAGATCCGCGAGAAGGGTGTGCGCCAGGGCTTTGAGCTGGTGAGCCTGGACGGCCGCCGCGCGCTGCTGGCCCACGTGAACCTCGCCGGCCCGCACCGCGTGGGCAAGTACGGGGTGGACCTGCCCGGGTTCGAGGCGTTCCTGCAGGGACTGACGCCGCTGCCGCCTGCTGCCGGACTGGTCCTCGTGGACGAAATCGGCAAAATGGAGGCGCTTTCGGCCCGCTTTCGGCGGTGGATCGGGGAAATGCTGGACTCGGACCGGCGGATCGTCGCCACCATTGCCCTGCGAGGGGACGCCTTCACGGAAGGGATCAAGCGGCGACCGGACGTGGAGCTCCACGAAATCACCCAGGGCAACCGCGACTCCCTGGCCGGCGTCATATTAGAGCGGCTGGAAACGGCTTGACCCGGCTCAGTTCGCGGCGAATTCCATAATTCTCTTGACTTTTACCGGGGAAATGGAGTATATTCTGGAGTTTCCATTGGGATAAATCGTGGCTGACCGCTTTTTAAAGACCGCTATCATCGTTTTCGGCGTACTGGTCCTGGCGATTCTACTGCTGTTCTTCCTGCGGGACGCCAGCATGATCGTCAACTGGCGCTCCTCCGGGTTTGTCCTGAGCAGCGTGCGGGAGTTGGAGGAGGAGCGCATCGCGTTTCACGGCGTGGACCCGGCCGACTTCGCCGGCTCCGCCGTGCCCCAGGTCGGCGACACCCTGGTGACCCTGGCCGATTCCGCCGCCGTGCATCAGCGCTGGATCGAGGTGCTGGAGTCGCCGCACACTCCGGGCCGGCGGGTGGAAATCGCGTACCGGCACGAGGGGCAGGAATTTTCCGCGGTCATGGTCACCCGGCCGGTGGCCACGGCGCTGTTCCTCACGGTGGCCAGCCAGTTGTGCTTGCGGCTGCTGATCCTGCTGGCCTTCGTGGGGCTGGGTTTCTGGGCTTTCTTCAAGCGGCCTGAATCCCCGGCGGTGCGGGCCCTGACGCTATATTGCTTCACCATCTCCGGGCTGGTGGTGCAGACGTATATGCCCATGTACCCGGTGATGGCCTCCTTCCAGGTGCCGCTGGAGGTGGCCCTGCGCGGCATTCTAGGCTTCCTGGTACCGTTCTTCGCCTCCTTCTGGCTGCTATTGATTCTGCTCTTTCCCCGCAAATCCCGGCTTATGGAGCAGCGGCCTGCCCTGGGGTATGCCGCCTGCTTCGCCCCCCAGGTCCTCCTGTTGACCGTAGCCCTTATCCTGAACAATCCGCCGGCGCCGTGGGTGGGGGTGGTGCTGTACCTGGCCGTCGTCGTCCAGGTGACGGCAGGGATGATTATCCTGCGGCGCGCCTACCTGCGCACCGACAGCAACCTGGAGAAGCGGCAGGCCCGGCTGGTGTTCTGGGGGTCCGGCGCCAGCCTGGTGCTGCTGGGCCTTTACATCCTGGATCCCATGGGCATCGTGCGGCACGTTAGCCGGATGCCGCTGCTGGAACGGTTACTCTTCACCAACGTCTTCTTCCTCTTCCTGCTGGCCTCCCCCGCCTCTTTCGCCTACGCCTTCGGCCGCTACCGGCTGCTGGAAATCCAGGGGCACATCAAGCGCGGGACGCGCTACCTGGCGGTTATGGCTTTCCTCGTGGCGGTGCTGTTCGGCCTGGTGTATCTCCTGGGCGTGGTGGTGCTGGAGAACGCCGGGGTCACCAGCCGCACGCCCACCCTGCTGGTGGCGCTGATCCTGGCCCTGGGCTTCGCGCCGGCCCAGCGCAACCTGCGCCTGCAACTGGAGAAGCGCTTCTTCCCCGAACGGGCCCGCCTGCGCCGCATGACTACGGAATTCTTCCAGACCGCCGCCACCCTGCCGGACACGGAATCCCTCTGCGCCGAACTGAAAGACCGGCTGCAGGAGAACCTGCGCCTGGAAAGTATTTACCTGGCCCTGCGCCCCGGCAACAACGGCCACTTCGCCCTGACCGACGGCGAACCGGTGCCCCTCCGGGACGGCGGCGACTTCATGGATTTCCTGGGGCGCGCCTCCCATCCCCTGCTGGTGGACGAGGCGGTGGCCTCCGACCGCGTCCGCTTCGCCCCCGAGGAATGGTCCTGGATCGAAACCCGGGGCGTGGCCGTCATCCTGCCGTTGCGCACCCGCGCCCGGCTGCAGGGCTTCCTGGCCTTAAGCCACAAGCGGGACCAGGAGGACTTCCACCCGGAGGAGTTGCAGATCCTGGATTCCCTGGCCGATCAGGTGGCCCTGTCCATGGAAAACCTGCGCCTGCTGCAGGAGAACCTGGACAAGCGCCGCATGGAGGAGGAGCTGGCCATCGCCCGGCGGGTGCAGATGCGTTTCCTGCCCCTGGAATTGCCCCAGACCCCGGGCCTGGAGGTCTGCGCCCGCAGTACCTTCTCCCTGGAAGTGGCGGGGGACTACTACGACGTCATCCGGCTGCCCAACGGGGACACGGCCCTGGCCGTGGGGGACGTTTCCGGCAAGGGGGCGGGCGCGGCGTTGATCATGGCCAACCTGCAGGCCTCGCTGCGCGCCCTGTGCGGCGTGGGCTTGAGCCTTCAGGAGATGGTGGGGCGCATCAACAACATCATGTACGCCAACACCGAAGCGGAACAGTTCATCACTTTCTTCGTGGGCGTATACCATGCCGCGGACCGCACCCTGACCTACGTGAACGCCGGGCACAACGCGCCCCTGTTGCTGCACCGCGACGGGCGGGTCGAAACCCTGGAAACCGGCGGCCTGCTGATGGGCGCCTTCCCCGACATTGTCTACCAGCAGGAAACCGTTCACCTGGTGGCGGGCGAGCTGCTGCTGATCTATACCGACGGCGTCAGCGAGGCCATGAATGCGGCGGGCGACGAGTTCGGGGAGGACCGCATCCGGCAGGTCCTGCGGGAGAGCGACGGCCTCCCCGTGCACGCCGCCATGGTGCGCCTGACGAACCAGGCGCTGGCCTTCACCGGCGCCCAGACCCCCAGCGACGACCTGACCCTGATGCTGGCCCGGGTGGAGTAGGGGGGACCCAGGGAAATGACAAAGGCGGCCGGGCGGCCGCCTTTCGCGTTCCAATGAGAAAATATCCTACGGCAGCGCCTCCGCCTCCGGGGCCAGCAGCGCCGTCATCTCCTCCAGGCTGGTGGTGGGCAGGCCGCAACTGTAATTGCGGCAGACATAGGCCGTGGCCCTGCCTTCGCGGCTGACCTGGTCTTTGGTGTAGGGCGCCAGTTGCACCAGGTCCAGGAGGCCCTTGCTCTCCGGGCGGTGCACCAGGACCTTGTTGGGGATGAACCGTTCCTGCACCGCGCGAAGCATGGCCCGGGTATCTTCCGCGTCCCGGCGTCCGGAGATCACCACCTCCAGGGACGGCCCCTCCAGGAAATCCACCCCGCACAGCATCTGGGTGTACCCGGCGGGGTACTGTTCCACGGTCCGGGCGAAGGTGCGGGCAAGGCGCTGGGCGTGATCTTCCAGGCCCGGGTCGGCAGTGAAGCGCGCCAGGCGCAACAGGTTCAGCAGGGCCACGGAATTGCCCGAGGGGAGGGCGCCGTCGTAAACTTCCTTGCGGCGCACCAGCAGCTCCTCGGCGTCCTTGCCGGTGAAGAAGAATCCTCCTTCCGCCTCATCCCAGAACTGCTCCAGCATGTCCCGGTTCAAGCGCAGCGCCTCCTGGAGGTAACCCAGGTCGAGGGTCGCCTCGTACAGTTCGATCAATCCCCAGATCAGGAAGGCGTAGTCGTCCAGGTGCGCGGAGATGCCGGCCAGCCCGCCGCGCCAGCGGTGCAGCAGCCGCCCATCCTCGCGGCGCAGGTTGCTCAGGAGAAAATCCGCCGCCTGGGCGGCCATCCGGGAGTACTTGGGATCGCCGAAGGCTTGGGCGCCCTTGGCCAGCGCCGCGATCATCAGGCCGTTCCAGTCGGTCAGAACCTTGTCGTCCTTGTGCGGGTGGATCCGCTGTTCCCGGGCGGTGAACAGCTTCTGGCGGGCCTTGTCCAGAGTCTGGCGCAGATCGTCTTCGGGCATCTTCAGATCCAGGGCCACCTGGTCCAGCGGCCGCGCCAGGTGAAGGATGTTTTCCCCGGTGGCCTGGCCGGTGGCGGGATCCACGAAATTGCCTTCCGCCGTGACGTTGTAGGCGGCGACGAACAGCTCGGCCTTCTCGGGCTTCAGAACCCGGCGGATCTCCTCCTCCGTCCACAGGTAGAACTTGCCTTCCTTCCCTTCACTGTCGGCGTCTTCCGCGGAGTAGAAGCCCCCTTCCACGTCGGTCATGTCCTCCAGGACGTAGGTGAAGATCTCCTGGGCGGTGTCCCGGTACCAGGACTTGCCGGTGGCCTGGTACGCCTCCACGTAGGCCATGGCCAGGAGGGCCTGGTCGTAGAGCATCTTCTCGAAGTGGGGCACCAGCCAGCGGGCATCGGTGGAATAGCGGTGGAAGCCGTAGCCCAGGTGGTCGTAGAGGCCGCCCAGGCGCATACCTTCCAGAGTTTTCTCCGCCATCTGCAGGGCGCGCTCATCGCCGCTGCGTTTCCAGTAGCGCAGCAGGAAGAGCGTATGGTGTGGAGTGGGGAACTTGGGCGCCCGGCCGAACCCGCCATGCCGGCGGTCGAAGCCGGCGGACAGCTCTTCGAAAGCCATGTCCAGGGCGCGGCGGTCGAGCAGATTGCCGGCCGAATCGAGCCGGGTGTTGCCGGATTGCAGCGCCTGGGTGATCTGCTCGGCGGAACGCAGCGCGTCTTCACGGCGGTTTTCCCAGATGTCGCGCAGGCGGGGGATCATCTCCAGCATTCCGGTGCGGCCGTAGCGGCTCTCCTTGGGGAAGTACGTCCCGGCGAAGAAGGGCTTGCGGTCAGGGGTCAGGATGACCGTCAGGGGCCAGCCGCCGCTGCCGGTCATCATCTGGCAGGCGTTCATGTACAGGTCATCCACGTCCGGCCGCTCCTCCCGGTCCACCTTGATACAGATGAAGGTCTCGTTCATCAGGCGGGCCACTTCCGGGTCCTCGAAGGATTCCTCCTCCATGACGTGGCACCAGTGGCAGGTGGAATAACCGATGGAGAGGAAGATCGGTTTGTCTTCCAGCCGGGCGCGTTCGAACGCCTCCTCCCCCCAGGGATACCAATCCACCGGATTGTCGGCGTGCTGCAGCAGGTAAGGGCTTTGCTCGTGCGCCAGGCGATTGCGGTTCTCGACAGGGGCGGCCACGGTCTGGCCTTCGCCCGCGGAGACGGGTGGTTTATTGTCGTTCATGGCTCCGGCGACAAAAATCGAATTGAAAGGGTAAATGTGGGATAGGTTCAGGATGAACGAGAGGATGACGAACACCAGGAGCAGATAAATCCATTCGGGGATTTTTCTCATGTTTCCAGTCCCTGATCGGGTTAGCCTAATGCCTGCTCTGACTGTTAGGAGCTACGTGAAAACCGGCGGAAAAATGGAGCTTCCTTCATTCTTCTCCGCCAGGCCGGAGCCTTGCCCGCAGCGCGGGTTCTGCCGGATGGGGTGCGGCCAATTACGTATTTATTAACAGTTTAACGGCTGGCGGGGGAGAGCGTTCCGGAGCCGGGGACAAACCGGCAAAAAAAACGGGAGCGGACGGCGCCGTCCGCTCCCGGTGATTTGGAGCGTGCTCTCCCGGTGTGCGAGGCTATTCGACCTTGCGCTGCGCGTCCATCACGGCGATGGCCGCGATGTTCACGATGTCGTTGACCGAGCAACCGCGCTGCAGCACGTGCACGGCCTTGCGCATGCCCATGAGAATGGGGCCGATGGCCGTGGCTCCGCCCAACTGGGTCACCAGCTTGTAGGCGATGTTGCCTGACTGCATGTCCGGGAAGATCAGGATGTTGGCGTCGCCCTTGACCGCGGAGAAGGGGAAGGCTTCCGTCGCGATGGTGGCATTGACCGCGGTGTCGGCCTGCATTTCCCCGTCCACGATCAGCTCCGGATGGCGCTCCTTCAGCAGCTCCACCGCCTTCTTCACCTTGCGGGATTGGGGATGGTTGACGCTGCCGAAGTTGCTGAACGAGAGCATGGCGATGCGCGGTTCGATGTCCAACTGCTGGGCCAGGGTGGCCGCCCGGATGGCGATTTCCACCAGGTCGTCCGGCTTGTCGGCGTCCACGTTTACGGTGGTGTCGGCGAAGATAATCTCCCGGTCGGGGAACACCATCAGGTAGAGGCCGGCGATCAGGCGCACGTCCTCCTGGGTCTTGATGATCTGCAGCGCCGGGCGGATGGTCTCGGGATAATTCTGCGTCACTCCGGCGACCAGGCAGTCGGCGTCGCCCATGGTGACCATCATGGCCCCGAAGTAGTTGCGCTGGCTCAAGAACCGGTAGGCGTTGTTGCGGGTGACGCCGTTGCGCTGGCGCAGCCGGATGAACTCATCCATGTACTTTTCCAGCCGGGCATCCTGGAAGTTGTCCACGATCTCGGCGTCCTTCAGCTCCACGCCCAGCTTGTGGATCTGCTCCTCGATGGCCTGGCGGGGGCCCAGCAGAATGGGCGTACCGATGCCCTCATCCACGATGATCTGGGCGGCCCGCAGGATCTTGTCCTCGGTGCCTTCGGGGAAGACGATCTTCTTGGGGGTGCGCTTGGCTTTGTGGATGATCTTGCGCATGACCGTCTGGGCCGGGCCGAAGTAGCGTTCCAGCGATTCCCGGTAGACGTCCATGTCTTCGATGGGCTTCTGGGCCACGCCGGTTTCCATGGCGGCCATGGCCACGGCCGGAGCTTCCCACAGCAGCACGCGGGGATCGAAGGGCTTGGGGATGATGTATTCCGGGCCGAAGGTGATGCGTTCCACACCGTAGGCGCGGCACACGGCGTCGGGCACGTCTTCCTTGGCCAGCCTGGCCAGGGCGTGGGCGGCGGCCACCTTCATCGTTTCGTTGATCGCGGTGGCCCGCACGTCCAGGGCTCCGCGGAAGATGAAGGGGAAACCCAGCACGTTGTTGACCTGGTTGGGATAGTCCGACCGGCCGGTGGCCATGATCAGGTCCTTGCGGACCGCCTTGGCGTCCGGGTAGGTGATCTCCGGATCGGGGTTGGCCATGGCGAAGATGATGGGGTTGGCGGCCATGGAGCGCACCATGTCCTGGGTGACGGTGTCCTTGACCGACACGCCGCAGAAGACGTCGGCGTCCTTCATGGCGTCGGCCAGGGTGCGGGCGTTGGTCTCGACGGCGAAGCGCGCCTTGTACTTGTTATACTTGGGATGCGACGGATCAATGTCTTCCCGGCCGTGGTAGATAACCCCCTTGGTATCGCACAGCATCATGTTCTCGGGGCGCACCCCCAACTGCACGTAGAAAGCGGCGCAGGCGATGCCCGCGGCTCCGGCCCCGTTGTACACCACGCGGACCTGGCTGATGTCCTTGCCCACCAGTTCCAGCGCGTTCAGCAGGGCGGCGCCGGAGATGATGGCGGTGCCGTGCTGGTCGTCGTGGAACACGGGGATCTTCATGGTCTCCTTCAGGGTCTCTTCGATGTGGAAGCAGGCCGGCGCGGAGATGTCTTCCAGGTTGATGCCGCCGAAGGTGGGTTCCAGGAGCTGGCAGACCTTGATGATCTCGTCGGGATCGTGGGTGTTCAGCTCGATGTCGAACACGTCCACCCCGGCGAATTTCTTGAACAGGACGCCCTTGCCTTCCATGACCGGCTTGCCGGCCAGGGCGCCGATGTCGCCCAATCCCAGCACTGCGGTGCCGTTGGAAATCACCGCCACCAGGTTGCCCTTGGCAGTGTACTTATAGGCATCTTCAGGATTCTTTTCAATGTCCAGGCAGGGCTGGGCCACGCCGGGGGTGTAGGCCAGCGACAAGTCCCGCTGAGTCAGGCAGGGCTTGGTGGGCCGCACTTCGATTTTGCCCGGCTTGGGTAGCGCATGGTAATCCAGCGCGTCTTGTTTACGGATCATGGTGTGCTCCCAAGAGATTGTAATGTATTGTATTTGGAGTCTTCGACTGGCAGCATGGCGGCGTCTCTCGCGCAACCTTAAAATATAAGCAACACCAAGGCCGAATTCAAATGAATTGTGGGAAATAAATTGTGAAATATTTAATTTGGCGGCGCCGGAGGTTTCCTCCATTATTGCCGGCCCGGGTGCGTATTTATAGGCGTAAACATGGAGGACGCCATGAAGATCTTCCTCACCGGCGGCACGGGGTTTGTCGGCCGCCACCTGGTAAACCACCTGAAGTCCCGCGGCCACGACCTGGTGGCGCTGGTGCGCCGCCCCGGGTCGCTTACCGGCGTGCGGGAAATCGTCGGGGACGTGACCCAGCCCCGCACCTTTCCGCCCGATCAGCTGCAGGGGTGCGAGGCGGTCATCCACCTGGTGGGCATCTCCCGGGAGGACCCCGCGCGCAAGGTCACCTTCCCCCGGCTCCACGTGGACGCCGTGCGCCACGTGCTGGAAGCCTGCCGCCAGGCCGGCATCCGCCGTTATCTGCACATGAGCGCCCTGGGGGCGTCGCACCAATCGGGGGCCAAATACCAGCGCACCAAGGCCCAGGCCGAAGACCTGGTGCGCGTCAGCGGACTGGACTGGACCATCTTCCGCCCCTCGGTCATCATCGGCCCCAGCGGGGAATTCGCCCGCCTGCTGGTGAACCTGGTCAAATTCCGCCTCACCCCCCTGCTGGGCGAGGGGAACTACGTTCTCTCGCCCATCTCCATCGCCACCATGGTGCGGGCCTTCGGCAATGCCCTGGAAAATGACATCGCCATCGGCAAAACCTACGAACTGGGGGGTGACACCATCACCTTCCGCACTCTGCTGGAACGGATCAGCCAGACGCTGGAACGCCCGGTTTTCTTCATCAACATCCCGGTGGGGCTGATCCGCACCCTGGCCGGCCCCCTGGACCGCTTCGCCTTTATGCCCATCACCCGGGAGCAGTTGATCATGCTGCAGGAGTACCGTCCCCCGCGCGATAATGCCATTTACCAGGAGCTGGGGCTGTACTACAAGAGCCTGGAGGAGGTGCTGCACGAGAACCTGGCCGGCGGCCCTCTCACCGAAGAGGCGCTGGAAGAGGAGCAGAAGGAAAAGTAGGTTGCCTGAAACGTGGCCGGTCGTCGCAACTGGCCATAACAGCACGGGGCGCGATCTCTCGCGCCCCGTGCTGTTTGCTGTCTGCTGTAAGCTGCGTGCTTACTTCACCAGCATCATCTTCACGATGCCGGTGTGGGTCCCCGCCTGCAGGCGGCACAGGTACATGCCCGAAGCCATCCCGGAGGCGTCCCAGGTCAGTTCGTGCGTCCCGGCGGATCTCCAGCCGTCGGTCAGTTCCGCCACCCGGCGGCCCTGCAGGTCGTACACCGTCAAGGTGACCCGCGAGGCTTCCGCCAGGTTGTAGCGGATCGTGGTCCGGGGGTTGAAGGGGTTGGGATAGTTCTGCTCCAGGGAGAATTCCTGGGGCAGGTTGCCGCCCACCATCCAAGCCTCGAAGCCGTCGCCGTAGTTTTCCCAGTTATCCACCCAGGGGCCGTCCCCGGTGGTCAGCTTGGTGTAGTTGAACCCGGAGCTGTCCCACTTGACTCCGGGGTAGACGCCCACGTAGCCGCAGTAGAAGTAGGTCCCGGGTGCGGCCGTGCCGGGCACATTCTGGATGCGCTGGCGGGCGATGTTGGCGCCGCCCGGCAGCGACAGGGCCAGCGGTCCCAGCATGGGGCCCTGCCAGGTGCCGTTGGGCAGCCGCTGCATGATCCAGGCGGAGAAAGCCACGGCCGTGGTTTCCCCGTTGACCAGGTTCACGTCGAAGGTGAAGCTGCCGCCCGGCGCCGGGATCTGGAGGGGCGCACCCACCGGCGTCATGGTGATGTCCAGGGCAGGGTTGCCCACCGACACGGAATGGATGCGAAGGCCCATGCCGGAGGTGGGATTGATGGGGCCCGACCCGTTGTACGTGACCTGGATGCCCTCCGTACCCGTCGCGTTCTCGATGCCCACCGTGAAGTTGCCGATGCAGGGGGCCTGCACCGTGTGGTACATCAGGTCCATGTCCCCGTTGGGATAAAGGATCAGCTCGAACTTCTGCGGGGTGTTGGGCGAGGAGTAGGACATGACGTTGTCGAACTCCAGGATGAACCGTCCGTTGGCGGTATCGTTGTAATAATACACGTCGCCGGAGCCGGTGATTGAGGGATTCAGGTCGTCCCACAACATGAAGACGGCGTTGTTGGGCTCTGCGGAATTGGGCACACTCTCATTGGTATAGGCGGTGGAATTGGTGGTGCTGAAGGAAAGCCAGCCGTTGGAGCAGACCTTGAAGCTGGAGACGAACTGGTTGTCGTACCAGGGGAAGGCGAAGGGCAGGTTGAACGGGCCCAGCGTCTGGTCGTCTCCGCCGATTCCGGTGTTGGTGCCGATGGAGTTGATTTCCACCCAGGTGTAGGGGATCACCTCGAACTGCGGCGGACCCACGAACACCGGGTCGGGAGTCGCGGGGGTATGGGGGCCTTCGCCCGAGTCATTGTAGTAGGACACCGCGTAGTTGTAGAACCCGGCAATCGGCACGCTGGCGTCCAGGTAGGAGGTGTTGGTACCCGGCAGCGTGGCCAGCAACGCGTTGTCCCGGTAGACCTTCTGCCCGGTGAAGGAACCCGCCGGCCAGTACCCGCCGTGAGCTCCGTCCACCGGAGCGCTCCAGGCGATGGTGCACTGCAGCAGCTCGTTGGGGTCGGGTGTGGCAATCACGTTCTGGGCCGCTCCGGGAGCGTCCAGGCCGATCCAGGCGGAGGTGTCCACCGGCAGGCCGTTGCCGTGGGCGTTGTAACCCAGAATTTCATAGGACCATATTCCCGCGGCCGGCACCGTGTTGTCATCGAAGGTCGAAGGCTGGCCAATGACCACGTTGGTCAGGGTGGTGATCAACGTGCCTTCCCGGAAAATCTTCACCCCCGACAGTTCCGTCAGCGGCTGCAGGTTACCCTGCTGCGTGGGGTTGACCCAGGACAGGGTGGCGGTCAGGGCGGCGTTGTTGTGCGTCACCACGAAATTAGTGGGGAAGTACGGGGCGAATTGGCTGCCGGAAAGCTGGTCGAAGTACAGCGCGCCCATGTCGGCGCGGGTGTTGTCGGGGTCCAGCGGGAAGTTGGGATCGCCGGTGTCAATGCAGGGGGAATACGGCATCAGGCTGAAGTTGTCCGCCGCCGGTTCAATGAAGGCCGGGTTGGAGGTGATGTTGCCGGTGCCGGCCAGCCCCGCCGAGCAGCAGGAGTAAGTGAAGTTGACCGTGCCGTAGATTTCCGGCTGGTTTACGGCGAGGTTGCCGTAAATGATGTTGTTGCGGCCGGTTATGCTGCCGCTGAAAATATAAATCCCGGCGCCCTTGGGGGTGGTGCCGGTGGAGTAGGTGCACTGATTCTGGGTGATGGTGTTGTTCACCATGTTGATGGAGCCGCCGGAAATCAGGATGCCGGCGCCATAGTACACGGCGGTGTTGTCGTAAACCTGGTTGTGATGCACGGACGCAGTCGAAGAGAGGAGGCGGATCCCGCCTCCACCACAGGTGCCTCACGTGCCGGTGGCGCCGTTGCGCGCCACGACGTTGTAGGCGATGGTGGCTCCGTTGCAGCCCTGCAGGACGATGCCGCCGCCGTTGGACCCGTTGGACGCAACGTTGTCTACGATCAGGTTGGAAGTGAGATTTACCGCGGCGTTTTGGGCGTAAAAGGCCGCGCCGTCCCAGTAGTTGTCACAGTTGGAGATGCGGGAATGGCTGACGCTTATGGCCACGCCGTTGCTGTAAATTCCGGCGCCGTACTGGTAGTACGGGGTCGAGCCCTTCTTGCAGAATTCGATGACGCAGTAGCTCAGGCTGCTGCTGGCGGACGCTCCGGTGTTGAAGCGGATGCCGCCCCATTTGCAGGTTTCATTGGGGAACTGGCGGACGAACTTGATGCTGTCCGCAGCCGTCCCCACGGCCGTGAAGGTGCCGTAGATGTCCCACTTGTAGGGACCGCTGTGCTGTAGGATGGTTCCCGGGGCGATGGTCAGGGTCTGACCGGCCTGGACCTGGCAATCGCCCACCACGGTGAACGTCCCCGGCCCCAGCGTGCCGCTCAAGGGTCCGGAAATGTTCTGGGCGGACGCCAGGCCGGCCACCGCCAGGCACAGCGCTGCCGTGATCAGAATGTGTTTCAAGCCTCCTCCTTCGGTTGGGATGCGGGTAGACGAGGGCAGAGTTACCCCTTCTGGGATAATATAACAAATATCGGAGGGCAAGTCAAGGTGAATTCTATCACATTGTGCGAAATTTTACACATGCCGGCACAATGAGTAGGGTTGCCGAAAGGCGGAATGCGAGATACAAGGGGGAGGCAGGGCAGGCAGGTCTGTCCTGCGGACAAAGAAAGGGGCGGCCTCGCCGGGCCGCCCCTTTCAACGATTAACGACCAACGACTACTTCAGTAGAATCAGCTTCTGCACCTGAATGACGTCCCCCGCGCT
>QZKQ01000041.1 GCA_003599535.1 Candidatus Zixiibacteriota bacterium
TCCTTCCCTCTTTCCATCTTTCAATTTTCCTTTTTTCTTTTCACTTTTTACTTTTTCCCCCTTACATAACAAAAGGGGCGGCCACACCGGGCCGCCCCTACTAACGACTAACGACCAACGACGAACGACTACCCCGCCCACTCCATCAGCCGGGCCATGATGGCCTTCTGGATATGGAGGCGGTTTTCGGCCTGGTCGAAGACCACCGAATGCGGCCCGTCCATCACCTCGTCGGTGATTTCCTTGCCCCGCTCGGCCGGCAGGCAATGCATGACGATGTGCCGGGGATCGGCGCCCTTCAGCAGTTCGGCGTTGACCTGGAAGGGAGCCAGCAGGCGGGCCTTATCTTCCGCCTTGTCCTTCTGCCCCATGGAGGCCCAGACGTCGGTGTAGATCACGTGGGCGCCCTTGACCGCGGCAGCCGGATCGTGGATCCAGCGCACCTTGGCGCCTTCGTCCTTGGCCTTCTGCAGCAGGTCCAGGCTGGGCGGCGCCCCTTCGGCCGTGGCCAGAGTCACTTCGAGGGGCAGGCGGCGGGCGGCGTTGATCCAGGAATTGGTCATGTTATTGCCGTCGCCCAGGTAGGTCACCTTGACCCCTTCGACGGCGCCCAGGTGTTCCTGGATGGTCATCAGGTCGCCCAACACCTGGCAGGGGTGGAGGAAGTCGGTCAAGCCGTTGATCACGGGCACGGAAGCATACTTGGCCAGCTTCTCCACGTCGGCGTGACTGAAGGTGCGGATCATGATCATCCCCAGGTAACGCGACAGCACCCGGGCGGCGTCTTCGATGGTCTCGCGCTTTCCCAGGTCAATCTCGTCCTTGGTGATGTAAAGCGAATGGCCACCCAGGTCGTGGATGCCGGTCTCGAAGCTGATGCGGGTGCGGAGGGAAGGCTTGTGGAAGATGCACCCGACGGTCAGGCCGGCCAGCGCCTGGGGGCATTGGCCGAGCTGCCGCTGGCGCTTCAGTTCCCGCGCCAGGCTGATGGTGCCCAGCAGCTCGTCGGACGTCATGTCGGTCAGGGCGAGAAAATCCCGCTTCATGGTTTCTCTCCTCGGTAACTCGGATGGTGATGGCGTAAATCCAAACAATATACGGAAAATCCCCTCCCGAAAGCAAGGGGAAAGGCAGGAATTGCCGGTTCGGGAAAGTACAAGGGCGCGAATTATCGCGCCCCTGCGATTCTACTGACTGCTTAATGTTGAGCGCTCAGACGTTATAGTACAGCGGGAATTCGAAGGGGTGTGGCCGGTTGCGCACTTCCATGAACTCCTTGGACATCTTGTAGTCAATCCAGGTCTTGATCAGGTCTTCGCGGAAGACGTCGCCCTGCAGCAGGAACTCATGGTCGGCCTGCAGCACTTCCATGGCCTCTTCCAGTGAGGCGGGGACGTGCTTGATGCGGCGGCGCAGCTCCTCGTTTTCCGCAGCAAAGAGGTTCTGGTCAAAGGGGCCGTAGCCCAGGCTCTCCGGATCCATGTTCTTCTTGACCCCGTCAATGCCGGCCAGGAGCATGGCGGCCATGGCCAGGTAGGGGTTGCAGGTGGCATCCGGGGGCCGGAATTCGATGCGCTTGGACATCGGGTCGCGGGTGTACTTGGGTACGCGGATGGCGGCCGAACGGTTGGCCAGGCTGAAGAACAGGTTCACCGGGGCTTCGAAACCCGGAACCAGGCGGCGGTAGCTGTTGGTCGAAGGATTGGTCAGGGCCAGCAGCGCGGGACCGTGGTGGAGAATCCCGGCGATATAGGAGAGCGCCGTTTTCGACAGCCCGGCGTACCCCTTGGAGTCGTAGAAGACCGGCTCGCCGCGGCGGAACAGGTGCTGATGGAAGTGCATCCCCGACCCGGCTTCCTGGTACAGCGGCTTGGGCATGAAGGTGGCCGACAGGTTGTGCTGCCGGGCAGTCATGCGCACGAAGTACTTGATCATCATGGAGACGTCGCCCATGCGGGTCAGCGGCCCCAGGATCACTTCGATCTCGCTCTGCGACGGCCCGCCCACCTCGTGGTGGTGGTAGTGGACCTCGACCCCGGCGTCTTCCAGGTGCTGAGTGATTTCCGAGCGCAGGTTGTAATATTTATCCAGGGGCGGGATGGCGTGGTAGCCGCCCTGCTTGCGGATGACGTGACCCAGGCCGGGATCATCCTCCCTGTGGGCGTTCCACCCGGCTTCGCGGGAATCAATGTGGTAGGAGGACCAGTTGCCGCAATCCTGGAAGGTGACGGCGTCGAAGACGTAGAATTCGAATTCCGGGCCCCACTTGGATTCGTCGGCGAAACCGGTGCCGGCCAGGTATTCTTCGGCCTTGCGGGCGATGACCCGGGGATCGCGGTAGAAGGGGGTGCGGGAATCCGCCTCGACGATAGAGCAGATCAGGGACAGAGTGGGAACGTCCCAGAAGGGATCCATGAACCCGGTGGACGGATCCGGCACCAGGCACATGTCGCCGGCCTGCAGCTCCTTGAAGCCCGGGGTCGAAGAGCTGTCAAAGCCGATGCCGGCTTCCAGCACCTGCGCGGTGGCGTGCTGTGCCGGCAGGGATATGTGGTGCCAACCGCCGAACAGATTGCAGAATTTCAGATCCACCATCTTGATGCCGCGCTCGCGGATGAAGCGCTCGATGTCTTTCAGGTCCGTAAACACGCAAGGCCTCCAGGTGTAACGAGGGATATCCTAGGGGTATGGATTGATGTTGCGTTGCGCCGCGCCGAGCCCAAGGGAAATGATTCACATATGGATGGTGAGGGCAGGGGCGCGGAGAACCGCGCCCCTGTCTGTCACAGAGTGCGATCAGTACTGCTGGAACAGCTTGCCCCACTTCGATTCCAGGAACTGGTTCACGTACTTCTGCCCCTTGAAGGGGTACCAGAAGTAGTCGTGGTAGAAGTAGCTGGCCCAGATGAAGAAGTACACCAGAGGAGTGTGGAACATCAGGTGCTGCAGGTGCTTCAGAGGGCCGAACCAGAAGGCGTCGCCGGCCGTGGACGCCAGGTTGTCGCCCACCGGGAAGTTGAAGTTCCAGCCGCTGACGTCTTCGCCCAGCACTTCAATGTCGCGCACGTCGCCGACGCCCAGGCCCTTTTCGTGGGCCAGGCGGATGTAGGGGAGGCTTAAGGGATCGAAGCCCATGATCTTGGCGGCGACGGCGTCAATGGCCACGCTGTCGGCCGAAGCCAGGATGATGTCCTTTTCCACCGGCACCATGGTGCGCGGCCCGGGGCCGGACCCGCAGTGCGTGCCGTCCATGGTGACGAAGATGCCGCTGTGGATCTCCTGCTGGATCATTAACAGGTCCACCAGGGTGGCGTGGATCACCGAGTGGGTGTAGTGCCGGCGGGTGTTCAGCAGGCCGCCGAAGGCGTTCTTCATGGCCCCGGTGGTGGTGGTGTAGATGTGGGTCTTCACCGTGGGCAGGTGGAAGACGTTCTTCCCGAAGAAGAAATCGGGGAGGTAGATCCCTTCCGGGTAGATCTTGTGCAGAACCAGGGTTTCGCCCTTGGGTTCGTAGCGCACCCACTTCATGTCCTGCGGCAGGAAGTTGTATTTGACGGGAAGGTCGTACTTCTTGAACACCCCGACGAAGCGGTTCAGCCGCTCGCCCTTGTAAGCGTTGGTGACCACGGTCTTGTTCTGGACCACCACCGGGTCGTGGAATCCGGACCGCTTCAGCCCCAGCGCGGCGGCCTCCAACTGCCAGGGCGTGGTGTTGGCGCCGGGATAGCCGAAATGCCAGGAGATGTTGTCCTTCAGGATGACCGGCTGGGAAGGATCCAGGGCCTGGGCCATCCCGGCCATTTCCTGGGCCCGAATGTAATCTTCCACCACGGTTTCCGGCCGGGTCTTCAGGACCACGACCCGGCCTTTGAGGGGAACCAGGCCGGGGACATTCTGTTCCTGCGTTAGAACACGTGCTGCCATGTATGCTCTCAGTTGGGGACGGTTGGTATGCCGCACCTGCGGGCGTTATCTTAAAAATACAAAATCCGGCAGTGAAAAGCAAGTTATTTTTGTCTTAACGAACTGCCGGGATCATTCCTTTAACGGGTTAGCGGGACGGGGGGATCCGGAAACCGGGGCTTATACGTTTAAAGGTATGGCCGCCGGGTTGAAGCATAAATCGCTTGACTTTGGGGGTATTTTTTCTTACTTTACAATAACTACCATGCAAAAAGAAGCCTCCGAAGTGGAAAATATCCGGGCGGACGCGGTGCTGGACACCCGCGGACTGCTCTGCCCCATCCCCATCGTGAAGACCGCCGAGCGGGTGAAGAGCCTTCCCCCCGGCGCGACACTGGAAATCCTGGCCACCGACGCAGGCATTGACGCCGACCTGCGCAACTGGTGCCGGGTGCGCCGCCACGAGTACCTGGGTTGCCGCGCGGAAGGGAAGGAGTACCGGGCGTTTTTACGGGTGGGAAATGGGAAATAAGGAAGCAATTGAGCGTTTGTCCTGACAACTTGACCGCTTCGGATGGTCCTCCGAAGCGGCACCTGAAATAACGAATCCCAAGTCCCGATAGAGATTTATTATGCGCCACCGATTGACATTGCTTCTGTCTCTTCTGCTCTTCCCGTTGGTTCTTTCCGCGGCTCCCAAAGAGGGCCAGCGCGCCATCACCGAGGCCTCCCTGCGGGCGCACGTGGAATTCCTGGCCTCCCCCGAACTGGGCGGCCGGGATGATCCCGGCGAAGGGTCCCGGATCGCCCGGCGGTACCTCGCCACCCGGTTTCGCGAGTACGGCTTGCAGGAACTGCCCGGCGCGCCGGGGTACTACCAGGACGTCCCCCTGGTGGTCAGCCGCACGGATTACGAGCAATCCCGCATGGCCGTACGGAAGGGGGAGCAGACGCAGGAATTCGTCCCCAACCGCGAGGTCTTCTTCTTCCCCCGCGGCGGGGAGGACGCCGACCTGACCGCGCCGGTGCTGCTGGCGGGCTACGGCATCCAGGCGCCGGAATTCGGCTGGGACGACTTCGCCGGGGCCGACCCGGCGGGCAAGTTCCTGCTGATCTTCAACCGCGAACCGCAGGACACGGACACCGCCTCGGTATTCAACGGCCGCAAGTCCACCAAGTACTCCAATCCCCAGGTGAAGGTGCGGATCGCCCGGGAATTGGGCGCGGCGGGGCTGTTGATCATCCAGCCGCCCAACAACGGGCTGCCGCCCATCGAGGAGACGCTGGACCGCCACCGCCGGGGCATGACCGATCCGATCATCCAGTTGGCCGCAGAGAAGGACGCCTTCCCAGTCTTCTACCTGAAGGAATCGGCCGCCCGCGCGCTGCTGAGCGAGGATTTCGACTTGGCCGCCTACCAGCGCGGCCTGGACGAGAATTTCCGGCCCGATCCCCGCCTGCTGGAAGCCGTGGACGTCACCCTGAAGATCCGCTTCAAGGAGGTCCAGGAAACCGGGTCCGCCAACGTGGTGGGGTACTACCCGGGAAAAACGGAGGAAGCGGTGGTGCTGCTGGCCCACCACGATCATATGGGCGCCAAGGACGGCCGCATCTGGTACGGCGCCGACGACAACGCCTCCGGGGTGGCGGGGCTGTTGGCTGTGGCCGAAGCCCTGGCTTCCGCCGGCCAGACTCCCCAGCGCGGCGTGATCTTCCTGTCCACGGCTGTGGAGGAGGACGGCACCCTGGGCGCACTGCACTTCACCCGGCGCCTGCCCTTCCCGGCGGAAAAGATCGTGGCGGCGGTGAACCTGGACGAGATCGGCCGGGACGCCTCCACCCAGTTCCGGGCCCTGCAGGATTCCACCATCACCCCGGAACCGAATTCCCTGATGATGTTCTACAGCGGGCAGACTCCCCTGCTGGCGGACCTGGCCCGCAGGGAGAACAAGGACACGGGCCTGAACCTGATCCTGGAACCGGTGCTGCACTTCTCCGGCTCCAGCGACCACATCCATTTCCACGACCGGCAGATCCCTTCGGTGTTCCTGTTTACCGGGTTCCATGCGGATTACCACACGCCGCAGGATATTCCGGAGAAGCTCAACTATGAGAAGATGACGCGGATCACCCGCTTCACGTACGGCCTGATCTGGAATCTGGCTCAGGCCCGGCCTCGCCCGGTGTTCGACACGACCATCCGCGAGGTCCAGGGGACGGGAAGACGATACGGCAGCTAAGAACGGCCAATCAATCGAGGTTCTCATGCGGACAGGCATCCTGCTCATTACCCTGCTGATGTGTTCAGCAGTAACGGCCCAAACGATAATCCCCGGGGGTAATCAGAGCGGCACCTGGGACTCCTCCCACGATCCCTACTGGATCATGGGGAACGTGACCGTGCCCGCCGGCCTGAAGCTGACCATCGGCCCCGGAGTGCAGGTGCGCTTCCGCGGAGACTTCTCCTTTACCGTTCTGGGAGGGCTTAGCGCCTACGGCACCGTTGATGATTCCGTCCTCTTCGTCTGGGATTACGGCGTCTCCCCCGGCGCCTGGAAGCAGATCGAATTCCACAATGACCTCTCCGATTCCGCTTACCTGCGGTACTGCCACATCGAGTCGGGGGAACGGGGGGTGTACGCCAACAACTGCGGCGTCACCATGCTGAACTGCCTGGTGCGCAACACGGAGCTGTCCCCCATCAAGGGCGACGGAGGGCAGATCCACCTGACCAACTGCGTCATCTACAACGGTGGCGGTTCGGGCCTGTCCCTGATTAACACCTCCGCCGCCCTGACCAACACCAGCATCAGCCTCTGCTCGGGGACCTCCGGACACGGCATCAACGCCACGGGGAATGGCGATCTGACCGTGCACGGCGGGTACATCGGCCAGAATACCGGGTCGGGAATCTACGGCTTCGACATCGGCGTGACCACCCTGGACAGTGTGGAAATCGCCGATAATGTCCACCATGGCGTCAACCTGAGCTTCAGCGGGAACTTGAACGCCTCCCGCGCCTGCGTCCACGATAACACCCTGCACGGCATTTTCCTGACCTCCACTTCCCTGGACGCCCGCAACCTGACGGTCAGCGCCAACGGCGAACACGGAATTTTCGCCTCCAACGGGTCCCTGATCGCCGGCAGCTCCATTGTGGACCGCAACGGCCGGTACGGTTTCTACAGCCAGGGAGCGCTGGCCATCCTGCAGTACAACAACGTGTGGGGCAATGAGGAGGGAGCCTATTTCGGCTGCGCGGAGGGCCAGGGATCCATAGCCAGCGACCCGGTGTTCGTTTCATTCCCCTTCCGCGATTTTCACCTGGTGACGGGTTCGCCCTGCATTGACGCCGGAAATCCCCTGGACCCGCTGGATCCCGACGGCACCCGCACGGACATGGGGGCGTTCTTCTATAACCAGAGCGCTGTGCTTCCCGGCCCGGCAACCCCGGCGCCGGCGGCCTTCCGCATCGTCTCCGCCTGGCCCAACCCGTTCAACCCGGTGCTGCGCCTGCAGGTGGAAACCGCCCGACCCGGTCCCGCCGTCCTGGAGGCCTGGACGCCGGCCGGCCGGCTGGCCGCCCGCGTCTGGGAAGGCCGCCTGGAGACGGGACTGAACACCCTGGCCTGGGACGCCTCGGGGCAGGCCTCCGGCCCCTACCTGCTGCGGTTGCATGCAGGAGATTACGTCCAGGTTATACCCTGCGCCCTGGTGAAGTGAATTCCGGTTTTTCCCAAGCAAGGACCTTATGTTCTTTCATATCCGCCGGCTGCTGAAGCATTCCGTAGTCTACGGACTGGGGCACGTGATCTCCCGGGTGGTCAGTTTCGTCCTGCTTCCCTTCCTGACCCATTCGCTGAACCCCGAGCAGTACGGCGTCATGACCCTGCTGTACACCTTCATCTCCATCGTCCAGGTGGTGTACATCTACGGGGCCGACATCGCCTTTCTCCGCTACTACATCCCGGAGAAGGACGAAGAAAAACGCATGGGGATCTTCAGCACGGTCCTCTGGGCTACGCTGGCCGGTTCGGTGCTGCTTTCCCTGATCATCGTGGCCACTTCCGGCTGGATCACCCGGATCATCTTCAACAACCCCGGCGCGCTGGACGCCAACACCGGGTACCTGATCGTCCTGAGCGTGGGGATCCTGTTCTGCGACACCCTGGCCACCTATCCCTACCTGTGGTTCCGGTCGGTAGAAAAGTCGCTGCCCTTCATCGCCGTGAAATCGGCGGGCGTGGCGCTGCACGTCGGCTTGACGGTGGTGTTCCTGGCCGTTCTGGACCGCGGCATCCGGGGGATCTTCGAGGCCAACCTGATCGCTTCCGCCGCGCAATTGGCCGTGCTGCTGCCGGTGATCCTGCGCAACACCCGCGCGGCCTTCCATATGAAGCTGTTCGGCGAGATGTTCCGCTTCGGCATCCCCAACATGCCCTCGCAGCTCTTCGTGATGGTGGTGGAGCTGTCGGACCGGAAGATTCTGGAACTGATGCTGGGTTTGACCGCCGTGGGGCTCTACAGCGCCGGGTACAAGCTGGGGCTGTTCATGGCGGTGATCACCATGGGCTTCCGCTTTGCCTGGCAGCCGTTTTTCATGAGCATCGCCGACCGGCCCGACGCTCGCGAAACCTTCGCGCGGGTCTTCACCTACTTCATCCTGGTGGCCGGGACGCTGTTCCTGGGCTTCACCTTCCTGGTCGGGCCGCTGATGAAGATCAACCTGCCGGTGGTGGGGGTGTTGATCGAGGAGCGCTACTGGCCCGGGCTGAAGGTCTTTCCGGTGATTCTGCTGGCCCACATCTGCAACGGCGCCTACGCCAACTTCATGGTGGGAGTGTACCTGACCCGGAAGACCGGGTTGATGCCCCTGGTGACGGGGGCGGCGGCGGTGGTCAACCTGGCGGTCAACCTGCTGCTGATTCCTGTTTTCGGGATGATGGCGGCGGCCTGGAGCCACGTGGCGGCCTACCTGACCCTGGCAGGTCTGCTCTACGTGCTGATCCAGAAACATTACTACATCAAATACGAATGGACCCGGGTGGCGACCATTGTGGCCTGCGGCGGCCTGGTCTACGCCCTGTCCACCATACCGTTCCTGGAGGCTCACTGGCCCCTGAAGCTGCTCCTGTTGCCCGCGTTTTTCCTTCTGCTGAAGGCCTCCAATTTCTTCCTCCCGGAGGAGCTGGCGGCGGTGCGGCGCAGGCTGTTTCCGTCGCGGGCGGGATAATTAACCAATACAAGCCGGCATGAAACTGCGGAATGGCGATCGCATTGCAGTGATCGGCGCGGGACCGGCGGGGACGTTCTTCGCGTATCTGGCCCAGGATATGGCCCGCAACCTGGGACTGGATGTATCCATCACTCTGTTCGACGGCAAGCACTTCGAGCGGCCCGGGCCTCCCGGCTGCAACATGTGCGCGGGGGTGATCTCCGAGACGCTGTCGGAAAAGCTGCACCAGGTGGGGTTGGATCCACCCGGCGACCGGGTGCAGGCCTATATTGAAGAGTACATTCTGCGCACGCCCCATTACGGGATCTCGCTCTACCGGCGGCGGCGGCGCTTTCCCATCTGCACGGTGTACCGGGGCAACGGCCCCCGTGGCGCCGCCGGGGCCGTGAACGTCAGCTTCGACGATTTTCTGCTGGACCGCTGCCGGCAGCAGGGCATCGAAGTCATGCCGGAGATGGTGCACCGGATCATCCGCCCGGAGCGGCCGGAGGACCCGGTGATCCTGGAATACGGAGCGGACAACCGGCCCTTCGAGGCGCACCTGGTGGCGGTGGCCAGCGGCCTGAACACGCGCCTGCTGAACCACCTGTCGGGCCTGGGCTTCGGATACCGGCCGCCGCGCACGCTCTACACCTGCCAGGCGGAAATCCCGCTGCCCGAGGATTTTATCCGCCGCAAGGTGGGGCACACCATCACGGCCTTCGCCCTGGAACACCCCTACATCCGTTTCGCGGTGTTCACGCCCAAGCGGCGCCACCTGACCCTGTCGGTGGTGGGCAAGCGCGACGTCCACCCCCGGGACCTGGAGGAGGTGCTGAACCATCCCCAGATCCGAGAGCATTTTCTGGAACAGCCGGAGTCCCTGCAGTACTGCTTTTGCCGGCCCCTGATCGCCGTTAGCGCGGCGCGCCGGGTGTTCACCGACCGGCTGGTGGTGGTTGGCGACGCCGCCTTCAGCCGCTACTACAAGAACGGTATCGAGTCGGCTTTCGATACGGCCCGGCTGGCCGCCGCCTGCGCGGTGGAGCACGGCGTGTCGTCCCGGGATTTCCGCCGCCACTACCTGAACCGCGAAGCCCGGATCATCCGCCACAGCCCGCACTACGGCGAAATGATCTTCCGGCTGTATGACGTCATCTTCCACAGCCGCCGGCTGTCAGCCGTGCTGATGTCCCTGCTGGCCCGGCGGCCGCAAAGCTATTCCAGCCGGAGGATGACCCAGGTGCTGTGGAGCCTGTTCACGGGCAACATCGCCTACCGGGCCATCCTGCGGCACCTGTTTCATCCGCGCATGCAGTTGCGTTTAACCGTGGAGCAGGCCCTGGTGATCGGGCGAAAACTGCTGACCGGCCGGGAGTTCCCGGCGGTGGGTGATACCGTGCGGCGAGAAGTCGAGGCCCTGGGCCCCCTGGGCTTCGGCCAGACCGTGGCCATCATCGGCGGAGGACCGGCCGGCGTGGGCTGCGCCCTGGCCCTGAAAAAGCTTTCCGCCGAACGCGGCATTGACCTGAAGGTGATCATCTACGAAGGGAAGGACTTCGAGACCCGGCCCCACTACAACCAGTGCGTGGGCGTGCTGTCGCCTCCCCTCGAGACGATCCTGGAACAGGAGCTGGGCATCCCCTTCCCCCATCACCTGGTGCAACGCCACATCCGCGGGTACACCCTGCATTCCGATACCGGGTCGCTGCCCCTGCCGGACGATGGCCGGGTATCCTTCGCCGTGCGGCGGGTGACTTTCGATAACTATATGCTGAACCAGGCCCGGGAGAAGGGGATCGAGGTCATCCCCAGCCGGGTGACCGACCTGGAAATCGGCCCGGACGGGGTGATGATCTATTCCGAGACGGTCAACCGGACCGCCGACGTGGTGGTGGGCGCCTTCGGCCTGGACGACGGCACGGCCAAGGTCTTCGAGCGGATCACGCCCTACCGCCAGCCGCGCTTCATGAATTCCATTGTGACCAAGATTCATCCCGGCATGGAGACGGCGGCCCGCTTCGAGGAGGTCATTCACGCCTTTCTGCCGGCGCGGCGGGACATCGAGTTCGGCGCGGTGACGCCCAAGCGCGACCACCTGACCATCAACGTGGCCGGATCCCGGATCACGGCCCAGTCGTTGCGCGACTTCCTGGACCTGCCCGAGGTGCGCAAGGTGCTGCCTCCCCGAGACCTCTGGGAGGAGGACCCGGTGACCTGCTTCAAGGGCAAGTTCCCCATGCGGGTGGCGCGGGCGTTCTACGGCGACCGCTGGGTGATCATCGGCGACGCCGCCGGGCTGCTGCGCCCCTTCAAGGGCAAGGGCATCAACACCGCCATTCTGACCGGCATGCGGGCGGCCTACACC
This sequence comes from Candidatus Zixiibacteriota bacterium, assembly GCA_003599535.1. Taxonomy (GTDB): domain Bacteria; phylum Electryoneota; class B3-LCP; order B3-LCP; family B3-LCP; genus SURF-9. The sequence goes on from QZKQ01000041.1 coordinate 11,487, forward strand.
ATGTTCGACATGGGCATCAGCCGCCAGGCTTTCCGGAATTTCCACGCCAAGTGCGAGGACATCACCAGGGACCTGCCCTACGGCAAGCTGGTGCGCTTCCTGGCCCTTCGGTTGGCGGCCTGGAAGATCCTCGACCCCATTCTGGATCTGGCCGGCCGGGACCGGCGGGTGGCCGACGCCCTGTTCAACTCCGTCTCGGCGCACCAGAATTACCGGGTCATCGTCCGCGATCTGGCCGATTGGCGGTTGCTGTTGCGCTCCGCCGGAGCCATCATTGGTCATCTGACCGCACGCCTGGCGGGGTGGACCCGCCGCGACCGGCGCCGCGCTTCCGGCGCCCCTGGAGCAACCTCCGGGAAACCGTAAGCACTGCGGTGTCCCTTTGCACGCGTTCCTATCATGGCACTGTACACTGTAGAAGTTCTGGAATCCACCGGCAGCCTCCGCGCGCTGAACCTGATCGGAGAACTGACCCAGCTCGACTTGCAGGAAGTCAAGCGCCGCCTGATGACTCCGCCCCTGCTGGTACGCAACGGAGTCCCCCTGGCGGAAGCGGTGTCCTGCGAGCGGCAGTTGCGGAGGATGGGAGTGCGCGTCCGGGTGGCGCGCCTGGAAATCCGGGTGGAAGACCCGCCGTCGTCGGAGCAGGCCCTGGTCCCGCTGGAGCCGACCCCTCCCACCCCCGAAGAGGTCATCGAGATCCCCGACGAGGAGGTCAAAGTGATCGAACTGCGGGGGCCGGAACAAGAATCAGTCAGGCGGGTTTGGCGCTCTTCCCGTAACCGACGGCGCCTGGTCGTGCTGGGCAGTCTGGCCGGAGTACTGCTCCTGGCCGTGGGGCTGTACCTGAGCACCGCCCTTTCCGGACGCCGCAACCGGGAGGAACTGATGCTGACCCTGGACCAGTGGTCCCGGACCCTGCAGCAGCAGGAAGCCACGCTCGACCGCGGCGTTTCCCCCACCCAGATCTTCAACAAGCTGAACGAACTGGAAGCCAAGATCAGCCGCCTGCTGGCCACCATGGAGACCCGGCAGGAATTCGAGCTCTCCAAGCAGACCCTGGAGGCGGCTCGGCAGGAACACCGCGCCGCCCTCCACGATTTGGAATTCCGCCGCCACCTGGAAAACGCCGGCTACCCCATCCACCCCACGTGCCTGGTGGACCGGGGCATGGTCCAGGGGGTCAGCGATCTGCCCCAGGGTACCGTGCTGCGCGTGCAGCTCATGGGCGGCAATCAGCCGGAAGGGCAGAGCTATGCGGTGCAGATCCAGGAGGGAATCTTCAAGCTGGTGATGGAACCCCACCTGGAAGCCGAAGTCTACGACGCGCGTTCCACCGTGGCGCCGCTGTCCCAGCAGCCGCCGGCGGTGCGCGCCTGGGCGGTGCGGACTCTGACTCCCCAGCCCCTCGAGACGCCCCTGGAACCCGCCCCTTCCACCGCCCCGTCCCCGGCCGCGACGGATCCCCTCGCTTCCCTCACCGAACCCGAACTCCCGGCGCCATCGCCGGAGGAGGCCGCGGAATTGGAAACTACCCAGGCTGAACCTCCGCCCCAGGGTTCCCCTCCCAAAGTGGAGGCTGCCGAGGCGGACCAGCAGGCGGTGAAGGCGTTCTACGCCGCCGTGGACGAGTGGGTCCAGCTCATCGGAGAAGCGGAAAAGCAGCTCCCCAATGATCCCGGCTATGAACTGGAAGCGGTCTACCAGAAACTGCTGGATCTGGAGGCGCGCATTGATCACCTGATCCAGTTGATCGCCTCCCGCGACCAACGCAGCCGCCTGGAGCAGTTGCGCGAAGACTCCTACGGCGCCTACGTGACGGCGCGCCACGAACTGAAGCGCTGGCACAATGAATTTATCAGCCGCAATAATCCCTTCCACCTCGAAACGGCGGTGCGGCGGGCCATGGCCGTGCGGGGCTGGCGCCAGGTCCAGGTGCTGGTGATGGACACTGCCAATCCCGCGGAAAGTTATGTCATCGAAATCGAGGCGGGCGGGGACGACCGGGATTCGCTCCTGGCGGTGGTGGCGCAAACCCTGGCGGAAGAGGTGCCGAAGGTCAACCTGACGGTCGAGCGGATCCAGTTACGCCACGGAGACCAGGTTTTCTCCTGGAGCCCGGCGGAGGTGCGCGAGGCGGCCGCCCTGCTGCATCAGCCCAACGGCCTGCGCCGCTGCGCCCAGATTCTGGGAGGCGACGGCTCCTCGCCATGATCCCGGCCGACCTGCACACCCACCCCACCCCCTGGGAACGGGGCTCCGAGGGCTTCGACCGGCTGGCCCAAGCCGCGGTGGAGCGGGGCGTGGCCGTGCTGGGGTTTTCCGAACACGGCCCCGCCTGCCATCCCCATCCCCGCTACAGTGGGCTGACCGAATTCGAGATGGAAGCTTACGTCCGCGAAGTCCTGCGCATCAAGGAAGCGTTCTCCGGCCATCTTCAGGTGTTCTGCGGCCTGGAATTGGACTGGCTACCCGCCCGCCTGGATTACTACCTCAAACTGCGCCGCACCTTCCCCTTCGACTACTTCCTGGTCTCCGTGCATCGGGTGGACGACTGGCACGTGGACGACCCCGCCTCCCTGACTCTTTCCACCCATCGCCACAAATCGCCCGAAGGCCTCTACCGGCTGTACTACTCACAGGTGCTGGAGGCGGCCCGGAGCGGCCTGTTCTCCGCGCTGGCCCACCTGGACTACCTGCGCCGCACTCTCCCCCACTCCCCGGGAAAACCTCCGGAATTCGCCCGGGAGATGTTTCCCGACCTGGCCCGCGACCTGGCGGATGCCGGGGTGGCGGTGGAAATCAACACCCGGGGCCTGGAGATCGTAGCGTCGCCGGAACCGCACCCCACCCTTCCGCTGCTGCGGTCCCTGGTTCGGGCCGGGGCGCGCTTCTGCCTGGGATCGGATGCGCATGGGGAGGAACGGGTGGGCGCCGGCCTGCGCGAGGCCCGCAACCGGCTGCGCGACGAAGGGGTGGGGTCGCTGTGCTACTTTAAAGGCTTTCAGAGGCGGGAAATGGATATTTGAGGCGTTCCCGTTCTCTCTCCCGCCCCTCGCCCAGCCTCTCCCTACCAGTGTCATTGCGAGGAATCCCGACTGCCGGTCGGGATGACGAAGCAATCTCAAGCTCCGCCCCGCCTCCTCGCCCGTGTCATTGCGAGGAATCCCGACCGCCGGTCGGGATGACGAAGCAATCTCAAGCTCCGCCCCTCGCCCTTGCCCACCCCTACCACGCAGTGGTCCCCTTGGGAAAGGGAGTGGGCTATGTATCATCAAGCCCCGTAAACGGGGCTGGGGCAGATGCGAGCGGCGAGAAAGGGGCGGCCACGCCGGGCCGCCCCTACTAACGACCAACGACTAACGACTAACGACTACTTCAGCAGCACCACCTTCTGCACCTGCGACACTTCCCCTGCTTGCAAGCGGACCAGATACACCCCGGAAGCCAATCCCGTCCCATCGAACGTCACCTCATGCGTCCCCGCAGGGTACCACGCCTTCCCTGCCGGTAGGGGCGAGGCGTGCCTCGCCCCCGCCACCCGCCGCCCGGCGATGTCGAACACCTCCAACTTCACCCTCCCTGCCTGGGGCAGGGTGAAGCGCACCGCCTGTCCGGTCACCTGCAGAGTCATGGGGTACGTGCGCACCGGAGCCCAGGGCG
>QZKQ01000104.1 GCA_003599535.1 Candidatus Zixiibacteriota bacterium
GGATACCAGGGTGAAGCTGTACTGCTGGGGGGTGCCGTCGTTACGGTAGTACCAGATCCGCCCGCTATAGTTGCCCACGAACAGATCAAAGTCGCCGTCGCTGTCAATATCGCAGAAAACGGGTTCGGAGAAACTGCCCACGTCAATGGCGGCAAAATAGTTCGTCACCTGCTGGAAGGTATATTGCTGCGGGGTTCCGAAGTTCTGGAAGAAATGCAGCCGGCCGTACTGATTGCCGGAGAAGAGATCGAAATCCCCATCGGCATCAATATCCACCGTCGCCAGCGTCGCTACCCAAGTGGGGCCGGTCAGAGAATCATCAGCCAGGATGAAACTGACCTGCCCAGGGGTTGATTCGTTGCGGTAGAGCTTGGGCAGGCTGGGTTCGTCAGCCAGCAATAGATCTTCATCCCCGTCCCCGTCCAGGTCGCACCATTCCGGGTTGACCCAGGAACGCACCGTGTCCAGGCCCAGAAGCCCGATATCTCCCCAGGTGAACTGGGCTTGGATGGGGCTGCCTTGATTTAGAAACAGGTACAGTTCATTTTGAATATTGCCCACCAGCAGATCCCAATCGCCGTCGGAATCAAGATCTCCAAAGGCGGGATAGCTGAAACTCATCCCTGTAGTCCAGGATACCGGCGGCTGCCATTCCCCGAGGGTCACGGGAATGGTGTCGTATTCCTGCACGAAAGGGAACTCCTGCGCCCACAGGCAAAGGGGTATCAGCAGTAGAATGGTCACGATCATCTTCATGCCGTCAATATACGGCACGGCGGGGGGAAAGTCAAGGGAAATCTTGAGGCGTGAAACGATTTTCCGGGGGAAGGGGAGTGTAGGGGCGATGCATTTGCCGGGATGAAGCCTGCGATGCCGGGCCGAACCACCAATCCCCACGGAGATCGGCATCCTTGGCACGGTCCGGCGAATGCTTCGCTTTGGAACGGGACCGGCAGACCACCTGAGCAGGGCGAAGCATCTGCGCAACGGGTCGAGGTCTGCTGATTTCGGTGAGAAGATTGGTTCGGGTATGGATGGAGGTCTCTCCCAAGGCAGAGGCATCGCCACTACACCATCCCACCGGCCACCCCCGAAGGGACCAATGTGTGGAAAGTGGTCACTGCGTGACAGTGGCGCCGGCCCCACCAAAACGCAAAGGCAGATCCCCATGGACCTGCCTTGCAAGTTCGTGTGCTCGAGGCGGCTTACTCCAGCGTCTTCAGCTTCTGCTGGGCCTGGGCGGCTTCGGGGGTGCCGGGGTAGCGCTGCGCCAGGCGAGTGAAGGTGTCCCGCGCCTCGGCTTCCTGGTTCATCTGGATCTGGATCAGCCCGATCTTGAACAGGGCCGCGGCGACCTTGTTGCCGTTGGGGAAGCGGGTTTCCACCTCCCGGAATTTCTGCAGGGCGGCGTCGTAGTTGTGCTGCACGTACTCCACTTCGCCCAACCAGTACAGGGCGTTGTCGGCCAGCTCGGTGTCGGAATAGCGGGACAGGTACTCTTCGAAGCCCATGCGGGCCAGGTCGTAGTTACCCCGGCTCAGGTCCAGGTAGGCCTGATCGTAGACTTCCCGCGGTTCCGGCGGCACCGGTTCGGCGGCGGCGGTGGTGTCCACCGCGGACGGCTCCCGGGTGCGGTACTTCATCTCGTCGAAGCGCTGGGCCACGCCGGTCAGGCGCTGGGACAGGTCGTTGACCTGGGCCGAAAGCATCATCGCCTGGGCTTCCAGGTCGTCCAGGCGGCTGGATAGATAGGCCCGGTCCTGCCGCTGGTTGGACTTGGTGACCATCTCTTCCACCAGGCGATCCTGGCGGATCTGCAGGGCGTCGGCCTGCAGTCGAAGGTTCTGCAGGTGCAGGTTCAGGGTATCCACGCTGGCGCGGACGTAGGTCATGTCCCGCTTGAAACCCAGGATTTCACCGCGGGAGGCGCAGCCGGTCAGGGATCCGGCGGCCAGGAGGAGACCCAGACAGAGAGCGGGGAATCCCGGCCGCAGCCGGGATCCCCCCTCGTTCAGGAGGCGAAAGCTCATTGAATCACCGTGACGGCGCGGCGGTTCTGTGCCCAGGCCTGCTCATCGTGGCCCGGAGCCGCCGGTCGGCTTTCTCCGTAACTGATGGTGTTGAAGCGTCCCTGGTCCAGGCCGTAGTTGACGTAGAAGTCGCGCACGGTGTTGGCCCGGCGTTCGCCCAGGGCGAGGTTGTACTCTTCGGTGCCCCGCTCGTCGCAGTGCCCTTCAATCAGCACCCGCCAGTCGGGATACTGCTGCAGGATCCCGGCGTTGGTGGTGGAGGCGTCGCGGGCATCGGGACGCAGGTTGGACTTGTCGTAATCAAAATACACCACCTGGATCTGTCCGCGGGCGGCCATTTCGGCCTCGCGGCGGGCCCGCTCTTCGGCGGCCCGGCGGGCGGCGGCTTCGCGCTCGGCCTGACCGGTGGTGTCGGGAACCTGGACTTCCGGTTCCGGCGGGGGCGGCGGCGGTTCCGGCGGCTGGCGCTTGGCGCAGCCGGCCACCAGCACGATGGCAAACAGCAGAATGCCGGCCCAGATGAGAAGTTTCGCCAAATCTTTGCGCTTCATGGGGATCCTCCTGTAATAGTGGTGAGGTTGGGGGTTGAGCTACAAGATTGCTATTTCTTCTGTGTAATGATGATCTCGCCGTTGTCGTCCAGCACCGGCGACCAGGTCGGGTTGGTGCAGGCCATCCCGGTATTGGTCACACGTTCCACGCCCCGCCCATAAATGTCCATGGTGTAGATCTGGAACACTCCGGTGCGGTTGGAGGCGAAGGCGATCCGCAACCCGTCGGGCGACCAGCTCGGGTCCATGTTATCGCCCGGCCCGCTGGTCAGCTTCACGTGGCTTTCGCCCCGCGGGTCGGTGATGTAGATCTGGAAGCCGTCGCGGTCGCGGCGCACGTAGGCGATCATGTCGCCGCGCGGCGACCAGGCCGGGGAATCGTTGTAATCCCCGATGGTGGAAAGGCGCCGCTGGTTGGCCCCGTCCACGTCCATGATGAAGATCTGCGGCTTGCCCAGGCGGTCGGAAGTGAAGGCCAGCTCCCGCCCTGTGGGCGAGAAGGTCGGCGCCGTCTCGATGGGGAAGCTGTAGGTCAGGCGCCGGGCTTCCCCGCCGTCAATCCCCCGGATGTAGATCTCGGAATTGTCGTCCGGCGAAGCGCTGTAGGCCAGGGAGAGACCATCGGGAGCCCAGTCCGCCGCCTGGTCCACGCCCGCCGTGCTCTGGAATACGCGGCTGTCCCCGGAAGCCAGGTCCAGCAGGTAGACGTCTGCCTGCCCGCGGGCGAAGCTGGTGTAGGCCAGGCGGGCGCCGTCGGGCGACCAGGCCGGCGACAGCACGTTGCCGCTGTTGTATGTATGCTGCACCAGGTCGAAGCCATCGAAGGTGCAGGAGAAGATTTCCTTGCCCTGGGCGGTCTTGCCGCAGAAGGCGAGGCGCGACTGGGTGATGGCCGGCTCGCCGGTCATCTGGCGGATCAGGTCGGAGGCGATGCGGTGCGCCGCCGGCCGAGCCCGGTCGGCCGGGAACTCGTACACGTGGACCCAGAACGGTTCGCCACGATAGGCCGAGCGCAGGCGGATCTCGGCGCGATAGTTGACGGCGCCGCCTTCCAGGGTGCCGTCCAGGTAAGTGACCGTGGAGGCCGACAGGGAGCGGGCCGTGTCCGGCGGCGAATCCGGCAGGCGCATGTCGAAGAAGCCGCTCAAGGTCAGATCCCGCACCAGCACGCGGCTAAGGGTATCCAGCACCGCCGGGGAGACGCTGTCCCCCTGGACCAGGCCCAGGTAGTGCAGCGGGTAGCGATCCGACAGGGCCACCCGGCCGCTCAGGAACACTTCCGGCAGAACTTCCGTTTGCGCCCGCAGCTCCGGGGCGGCGGCCAGCGCGGCCGCCAGCAGCAGGACCCCGGCCAGCAAGCGAGGCCATCTATGGTGAACCGACAAATTCAAAGTGAACCCCCAGGCGGTCACTTCCGAAAGCCGGCGGCAGCGCAGGGAGAGGGTTGGAGCGCAGCACGGCCCGTTGAGCTTCCTGGTCAAAGAGGAAGTGGCCGGATTTATCTTCCAGTTTAACGTCCGATATCCTGCCGTTCTTATCAATCAGGAAGAAGACCACGGTCTTCAGTTCCCGGGCATCCCGGGCGCTGACCGCAGGCTTGAAATTGGACAGGATCTTGATCTGTATGTTGCTCAGATAATAGGGATAGGGGAAGTTGACCCCGTCCAGGCGGGCGCCACCGCCACCGCCTCCGCCCCCGGCCGGACTCTCGGCCGTCTGGGGCTTGTCGCTCTTGGTTTGCACCGGGCTGGGCCGGGCCGGCGCCGCATCGGGGGTCTTGGCAGCGACCTCCTTGCCCGGCGCCTTCTCCACCTTCTGGGGATCCGTTTTGGGCGCAACCTTCTGCGGCGTCTCCTGTACCTTGGGCGTGGGCGGCTGCGCCTTGGACGGTTCGGCCTTGAACTGCCCCTGCCCCACCGGCCCGGGCAGCCCCGGAGGGGCCACCAGCCGCACCGGCTGGAAGTGGCGGATCTGCCGCGCCGGCTGGCCCGGCATCTGGGCGAAGGCGAAGAGCAGGCCCAAGACCAGGAGGTGGATGATTCCGGAAAGGATGTAGGCGTTGCGCGCCATGGATCACCGCGGTCTGGGCGGTTCCGTCACCAGCCCGATATCGGTGGCCCCGGACTGGCGCAGGACGTCCAGAGTTTCGACGATCTCCTGGTACGGCAGCCCGCCGTCAGCCCGCACAAACACCGGCCGGGGATTGGCCGGGGAATAGATCTGCCGGAAGGCGCTGGAGAAGTCTTCCCGGGTCACCTGGCTGTTATCTATGAAGATCCGGCCGCCGGGGGCCAGGACCACCTCGATGCCCTGCAGGGAGTTGGGCTGCGCCGCCCGCGACTTGGGCAGATTGACCTCGTAGGCGGATTTCAGCATGGGGGCGCTGATCATGAAGATGATCAACAACACCAGAAATACGTCCACCAGCGGAGTGACGTTGATGTCGGACATGCGGGACTGTTCGAACTGCACCTTCATCGTCCCACGCCTCCGACTCCGGCGCCGGGCGCCGACAGGCGGTTGCGGCGCGACTTCTCGGCCTGGATCAGGTCCGCCGAGAACTGTTCCAGGGCGCGGGACTCTTCCCGCAGCGCGCCCAGGAAGTGGTTGTAGAACACCAGGGCAGGGATGGCCGCCGCCAGGCCCGCGGCGGTGGCGATCAGCGCCTCGGCGATGCCCGGAGCCACCACCGCCAGGGAGGTGGAACCCCAAGTGCCGATATTCATGAACGCCCGCATCACCCCCCACACGGTGCCGAACAGCCCGATGAAGGGGCTGACCGACGCCACCGTGGCCAGGATGCCCAGGCGGGTTTCCAGCCGGGCAATCTCGTTGGCTCCCTGCCGCTGCAGCAGGTGCGGCAGGGCGTCCTCGTCGGCCACCGCCTGGCGGCTGTAGTAGTCCACGTAGACCCGGTGAAACACCCGGGACAGGGGCGATTGCGGATAGTGGTCCAGCTTGCGGCGCAGCTCTTCAGCGTCGTACTTGGCCAGGTTCAGATCCTGGATCTGCCGCCGGGCCTTGCGCGCCCGGCTGAACACCCACAGTTTTTCCAGGAAGATGCCCCAGGACAGGACGGAGATGGCCAACAGGAGAAAGAGCACGAACTTGGCCAGCCCCGAAGCGGAACGCAGCAAGGTGATCAGGTCAGCGGAAAAATTTTCCATTTATGCGGTAACGGATTCAGGATCGCGCCTGAATGCGGTCCTTTTATGGTGTAGGGAGAGCGGTTTACTACTTCAATCACAAACCCAGGGTGATGGTTCCCAACTCCGTGGTGTCCTGCGCGACCACCTGCACCCCGGCGATGGTGGTGTCCAGGTACGCCCCCTGGGTCGGGGTGACGGTCACCTCCCAGGCACCGGCCGGCACCGGGATCAACTTGAAGTAGCCGCTGCTGGTGTCGGCGAAGGCGTGAAGGGTGTCCGCACCCATGACGGCCGTGATTTCCGCCTGCGCTTCGGCCGGCGCCACCGTCCCGGAGATGGCTCCCACGGAGGTGACCGGTTCCACCCGGATGGTGGGGTTCATGGTGTACTGCCCGGCGCCGGTCAGGTGGATGGATTCTTCGGCGTCGAAGTCCAGGATCAGCTCGTAAAGGGTGTTGGCTTCGATGGTGAACTGGTGCGTCAGCTTCAGCCCGCTGGTCATGGAGCTGGGGATGTTCAGGTCGAAGGTGTCGCCGTCCACCACTACCTTGTTGTCCGCCCCCAGGATCAGCCGGATCTGGGTGTAATGCCCCGCCGCCAGGGTGGTATCCCCCAGTACGGCCATGGCGCCGTTGGTCAGATCCAGCAGATTATACGTCGTGTCCGTCTCGTTGATGACGGACCAGCCGCTGTTTTCATCCGCGCCGGCCTGGTGGACTTCCACCTCTTCGACCTGGATCAAAACGGCGTCAATGTCATCGGGGGCATCCACCAGATACATGCGTATCTGGCCCACCCCTTCGCCCCCCGCGGGGTTGTCATCGGAACATCCGGCCAGCAGGAACAAGCCGGCCGCCAGCAGCGCGGCAACAGCACACGTGATCGCCTTCATGGGTCTTCCCTTCCCCCGGACCGGGCCTTCCGGCCCGAGCAAGTAACCTACAAATTACCATCGTAGAAATATCGCGATCCACCGCCGGTCGTTGCTGCTCTCACAATTATTTCAGCGGCAGGCGACGGATGACAAGATAATTCGCCGGGACCCCAAAGGCAAGCACTTTTTACATATCTCGCCTTGCCGAGGGAAATCTAACCCCGGCGCCGTCACCGCCGCCGGCGGTGGTGCTTCTCCCGGGAGGGCGGCTGGGGCGTGACCAGTTTCAACTGGTCCAGGTTGATCTCCGCCGTCAGGACCGCTTCCTGCTGCTCGGCGCGGGGATTGATCCGGGTGATGACGCCGAAGGGGGAGGCGATCAGGCTGCGCCCCTGCAGCCGGTGCCCGAAAATGGCGCCGACCCCGCAGGCCTTAAGCATGAAGGCTCCGGCGAACCGGGCGCCGTTGACGAACAGCTCCTGATCCCGGCGATACTTCCGTTCCACGGTGTCGTCGGGCTGGTAGGGGCTGATGGTGGGCACGGCGACCAGGTCGGGCTTCAGGGCGGCCATCTGCCGGAAGCTCCGGGGAAAGAGCACGTCGGCGCAGACCATCAGGCCCAGGCGCAGCCCCCGGGTTTCCAGCACTTCGAAGCGGGATCCCGGGGTGATGCCGTCATCCTGCTCCCGGCTGGTGGGGTGAACCTTGCGGTAAGATCCCACGTGCCGGCCGCTGTCGAACACGTGACAGGCGTTATAGAAGCGGCCCTCGTCCTCTTCCACCAGGGTGCCGCCCACCACCACCCCGCGCAGGCGGCTGGACCACTCCTCCAATTGGCCCAGGATGGCGGGGCGCAGCGCGGCCGTTTCCGGATGGTTATGGGCCTGCGGCGGAGTGAAGTAGTACTCCGGCAGGCAGACCAGGTTGACTCCCAGGGAACGCAGCCGGTCGAACTCTGCCGGCGGCATGGCGCTGCCGAGGCGCTTCTGCAGCGCGGCGATCTTCAGTATGCGGCTCACGAGGCAAATCTAAAGGTTGGGTGGAATGGTGCCCACGATCAACACTTCTTATTACGGCGCCGCGGTGTCGGGTTGGCCCGGCGCCGGGACGATCACAGTGTCAAGGGGAATGGCGGAGCGGGGTCCGCTCTTCGTATCCAACCCGCCCGGACGGACGGAGGTTTCCGGCCGATCCCGCTCCATAACATTAGAAATATTTATTTTACGGTAATTTACTTCACGGATCAGGGGCAGATAGAAGGGGTCGCCGCCCAGGTAATCGGTGTAGCAGCGGAAGGCGTGCAGGTTCTCCAGGTCATCCAGGCGGACCTTGCGGTTGAAGTTGACGTACACCGTCTCCCCGGCCGCGGCGGTGAAGCCGGTCTCCCGGCCGTTCGCGGCGTAGGCGCGCAGCGGCTCGGTCAGGACCACGGCCCGGTACCCCTGCCAGGCGTCCCGTTCCCCGATCCAGGCGTTCAACAGCCCTTCGGGCACGGCCACCTGGAGGATCAGGGGCAGCACCGCCAGCACGTAGAGGGCCACCCAGCCGTAGGTCCAGCGTGCCTGCACGATGACCGATAGAGGGATCAGGGCCAGCAGCAGCACCAGCAGGGTGATGATCTCGATGCCGTCCAGCAGCCCCCCGGGCAGCGCCACGATAAAGGCCAGGCCCGCCAGGATCAGGAATTCCAGGATGTTGACGTCCACCACCAGGCGCCAGAAGAAGCCGCGCCGCTTGCCGTGCCGGATAAAGGTGGACAGGGCGTAGGTGGTCAGGACCACCACGGTCATCTGCACCAGGAGCAGGGCGTAGGCCAGGGTGTCCAGGCCGATGATCCAGAAGATCAGGGCCAGGAGGGGCAGGAAGAAGAAGTAGATGCGGAGGGACCAGACGATCCAGGGGCGGGTGAGCATGTAGACGGCCCAGTCCTTGACCGCGCGGCCCAGGGCCGAGGTGCTGTGGGCCAGGGCTTTGGCTTCCCGGGCCAGGCGTTTGCCCAGAAACACCTTCAGGCCCAGGAGCACGGCCAGAAAGACCAGGATCTCGACCAGGTGCAACCGTTTCCACCACGGGGCGCCGTCATCCTCTTGGGGGGACGATCCCGGCGTCTCGAATTCGTCATCCATGGCGGGCACCTTCCGGGTTAGGGGGAGGAGGAACGGAACCGCGCCGCCGCATCTTGCGCCGGGCCAGGTCCCGGGTGAACCAATCCGTCATGGCGTCAACCGGTTTGGCCAGAATCACCGTCTCTTCCTCGTCCTCGCTCTCCAGCTCGTCGGGGGACAGGCCGATGATGCGGTTGCAGGTCAGGAAATCGAGGGCTTCGGCGAAATCCACCTCGGTGCCGGTGTCGCCCACCAGCCGGGCCAGGTGCTCCACGAACTGCCGGGCGGTCAATTCCAGAGGGTTGGCCTCGACGGTGGCGGCCAGGAACTGGTGCAGGCTCTTCAGGTCCTGCGGCCGCCCCTGTTCCACCAGGTAGGCGCACAGCCGCGTGAACTTGTCCCGCACCATCACGTCCAGGTCCAGGAGCAGGTCCACGGAATAGATCTGTTCCTTCCATTTCCGGGAGACTTTGCCCCGGCGGGCGGCGCCCATCACGCCCATGTCCTGGGCGATGCCAATCACTGCCTGGGCTCCGGAAAATATCCTGCCGGCGGATGACAGGAGGGTAATCAGGGTGGTAAAGAAGCCTCGCGATGATCTCATAAGTTCGTCTCACGGCGTGCCGGCCGGCGCCGGGCATGGTAGTCCGCCCCGGGTAAGAGGGCTGAAAAGGGCTCTCCCTGGACGGCCTCGGGTGGTTGTATCCGGTACGCGGGGAATTTCCGGGACGGCTGCTGAGTGCTACGGAGAGACGGGGAACGCCCGGCGGAAGGCCTCGGGCACCGGCGTGGGCCGGCCGGTCTCGCGGGCCAGGAACACCGCCACAAAGCGGGCCCGGCTGACTCGTTCCCGGCCCGGGAGACGGTACATACTCTGCCGGAGAGTCACCGAGGTTCGGCCCACGGATTCGATGTTTCCTTCGATGAGAATACGCTCGGACAGGCCGATGGGTTGGTGATAGTCCACCTCCGCGCGGGCAATGACGAAGCCGATTCCGGCCTGCCACAACCCCGGGAACGAAAGGCCGCGCTGCTCCAGGTATTCCACCCGGGCCTGTTCGTAGTATTCCAGGAACGCGGCATGATTCACATGGCCGTAGGCATCCAGATCGGAGGAGCGGACTTTCAATTCACAGGTAAGGGGCGGTGTCATTCGGTGACGTCGTCATCTTCCGGAGCGCTGCGGGGAAGCTTGCGGGGTTTCAGGTTCCGGCCGATAACCTGGCTCTGACGCCGTCTGCGGCTGCGCCGGCGGGCCGTCGTGCCGATGGATTCCTCGGCGCCTTGGCGGAAGAATTCCATCTGGTCTTCCAGGGACATCTCCTCGGGCGTTTCGCCGGTCTCCGATTGGATGACCCAGATCTCTTTGTCGGTCTTGTCTTTCTCTTTCATAATGTCCTCGCGGATTTTCCAGGGGGAATTTCACCCTGCAACAATAGTAATACTTGTCAATTGTCACCGCGTTGGACTGCCGCCCGGCTTTTGCCCGAACCAGGGCACATAAAGGGGCGATTCCGGGCTTCATGCCCTATCATGCAATATAGCGAATAAAGGGGACAAGTGCAAATATATTCGCAGGTATCGGCCACCGGAATCCGCGGCATTCATCTTGCTTTATGGTAGGACGCCGCTCCCGCCGGGGCTTTCGCCGTCCGGCGGCATCCTACGGTGGAACAAGCAGTTACGCCAAAGCCCGGCCGCCTCCGCCATGCCCGTGGCGGGAAAATTCTTCCCGGTGCGGCGGGCAAGATCTATCACTCCAGGGAAAGGCCATGACTTCCACCCCCTCCCAAGCCCTGCGCGACATGCGCATTTTACGCCTGCGCCAGGCCCTCTCCTCGGGCCAGCCGATCCGTCTGCAGATCCTTTCCCCGTCCGACGCAGAAAAGGACCGGTACGTCCGGTTGCAGTGGTCGGATTACTGGATCCAGTACGAACTGATCAAGGCCCTGGGGCAATTGCCCAACCTGTACCTGACTGACTATCAGCCCCACGCGGTGCTGCACCTGTTCGGCTTCCCCGCGCAACTGGACCCGCGCATCTACACCATGGCCTGGATTTACGGCCATCCCGACCTGCTGACGGAAATGGAGCTGGCCCGCTACGACCACCTGTTCTGCTATTCCGCGCCGTTCCAGGCGGAATTGCAGCAGCGCGGCTTCGCCAGCGACCGGATGATCGGCGCCACCGGCAAGCTCCCCCATCCCCTGACCGAGACCCGCCATCCCCTCACCTTCGTGGGCAACGCCCGGGCGCGAGGCAGCCGTCCGGCGGTGGAGGCCCTGCTGCAGTCCGGGGAAGAATTCCGCCTTTGGGGCAAGGGCTGGGAACGGCACGTGCCCAGTCGCAACCTGGCGGGCGGATATTTCGATTACGGCCGCCTGGACGAGCTCTACGCCGGCAGCGAATTCGTGATGAACGACCATCACCCCGATATGGCCCGCTGGGGCTTCGTCTCTTTTCGCCTCTTCGACGCCCTGGCCTCGGGGGGGTTCGTGGTCAGCGACCGCAACTGCGGCATCGAAGGGATCTTCGGCGACACCGTGCCGCAGTTCTCCGACGCCGCGGAGCTGAAGGATATCCTGACGTACTATCGCGCCCACCCCGAAGAGAAGGAACGCCTGCGCATCACGGGGATGCGGATCGCACTGTCGCACTGCTGGGAGATCCGGGCGCTGCAGGTCTGGCGCCACCTGATGCGGGTGGCCAACCCGGAGTGGAAGGAAGACCTGAAATCCGCCGAGAGGATTCTGCGGCCGCGCCGGGAGGCCGTGCTTCAGCGCTTGCAGCAGCGCGCGGAACTGGGCGCCCTGGACCTGGACCTGAACGAACTTCTGTCCCTCGAGGCCGAACCGGCCGTGCCGTCCGCTTGAGCGCTGGCCTGGATAACCAGGCGTAGCCGGAATAGTCCATACCCTGCGGGGATGAATCGTTTCGGAGGGCCCTCCGAATCGGCATCCATACCAGAGGTTTTTCGGATAGGATGGCATCTCCCTTACTGACCAGGACCTTCGCACCATGATCAGCGACGAAATCCAAGCTTCGCCGGCCGCCGACCAGTTGCGGCAGGCCATGCACCTGCACCGCACCGGCCAGACTGAATCCTCCTACCACCGGCTGCGCGCCATTCTGCAAGCCTTTCCCGGCGATTTCGAAACCCTGCACTGGACCGGCTTCGTTGCCAGCCGCCTGGGGCGGGTCCGGGAAGCCCGGGAGCATTTCTCGCGGGCCCTGGAGATCAATCCCCGGGATCTGGACTACCGCGTGAACCTGGTGGGCTTCTGCCTGGCCCAGGGCGATCTGCACAGCGCGCTGGAAATGGTCGTCGCCGGAGGGAAGCTCCACCCCGGCAATTCCACCCTGGAAGCCCTGCGCCTGGATCTGCGCCGCCGGGTGAAGCTGCGGCGGATTCCCCTGACGGTGGTTTCGCCGGCGGACCTGGTCAAGCTGGAAACCGCCCAGCGCGCCGCCCACCCCGAATACGCCTTTGCCCGGAATTTGAGCGCCGCCCTGGAAGACGCGGGGGCGCATCTGGGCGGCGAAGTGAAGGATTTGAAGGCGGTGCTCTCCCTGCACCCGCTGGTGATCCCCGAGGACGACAGCCCCCACTTCAACCTGGCCTGGGTGCGGGGCCAGCCGGACCTGGTCACGCCCGACCACCTGCGGCGCTTCGATCACCTGTTCTGCCAGTCCCCCAAATTCGCCGACCAACTGAGGCAGAAGGGCTTCCCGGTGGAAGTCCTGATCGGCGCGACGGGATTTCGCCCCCCCGCCCTGCCGGCGCCGCCCAATGGCGACCTGGTCCTGGTGGCCGACCATCAGCCGGGCACGGTCCGCAAGGTGATCCAGGATCTGAAGTACCTGGGCGTGCGGTGGCTGAAGCACCTGAAAGTCTACGGCGCGGGCTGGGAAGAGATCCTGCCGCCGGAATGCCTGGGCGGGCCGGTGCACCGTTACGCGGACCTGGCGCAGATTTACACCGGCGCCCGGGCGGTGCTGTGCGACCACCCCCTGGACATGCGGCGCTGGGGCTTTGCCGGATCAGGCTTGCTGGACGTCCTGGGCAGCGGCGGCGCGGCGATTTGCGACGACCTGGCGGGCGCTGCGGAGCTGTTCGGCGGCGCCCTGGCGACCTACCGCACCCCCCGGGATCTGGACCGCCTGCTGACGGCCGTCTTCGAGGATGAGGCGTACCGCGAGGGGCTGGTGGAGGCCGGCCTGAAGGCGGTGGAGCCGTACCGGATCGAAGCGGCGGCCCGGCAGATTGTCCTGCGGCTGGCGGAGGTGGACGAAGCCTGGCTCGACCGGCGCTTCAAGAACCGCTACATGGAAAAAGTCTGGGCGCCGGAAACCGGGCAGCTCCACACCGCCCGGGTGCGCCACCTGAAGCTGGTCACCGCCGAAGAATGCGTCGGGATCACCCTGGACGTGGGGTGCGCCAACGGCGATTCCACCGCCATCATGCAGCAACACCGTCCCGCCCTGCACCTGACAGGGCTGGAGCTGACGGATTGGGGCTGCCGCGAAGCAGCCCGGCGGCATCCGGACCTCCGCTTCGTGCAGGGGACCGCTTCGCATCTCCCCTTCGCCGACCGCAGCTTCGACACCGTAGTGCTCGATCATGTCATCGAGCACGTGGTAGACCCCGTGCCCCTGATCCTGGAAGCCAAACGAGTGGCCCGCCGGCGCGTGGTGGTGGGCCTCCCGCTGATGCACCTGAACGACCCCGACCACCGCATCGCCTGGAGCCTGGACGACTTCCGCAACCTGATGAAGGGCTTCTTCCCCCGCGTGCAGGTGCGGGGCATGCGGGAACCGGACGGGGTGGAGGTCTTCGACGAAAGCCAGTTCAACTTCGCCGTGGCCAGCGGGTGCTTCGACGGCGGCAACCGCAAGGAAATCTCCTGGACTGGGCCGCTGCGCCTGAACCTGGGCTGCGGGACGCGCCAGCGGGAAGGCTGCCTTAACCTGGATCTCGTCCCTTCCCCGGCAGTGGACCTGGCCTGCGACAGTCGCCGTCTGCCGTTTCCCGCCGGCAGCGTATCCGGCATCGAATGCTACCACATGATCGAGCACCTGCCGCGCTACGATTGCCTGAAGGCACTCTACGAGTGGAACCGGGTGCTGGAGGAGGGCGGCGAACTGGTCATCGAGTGCCCCGACTTCGACGCCGCGGTGCGGGATTACGTGGCAGGGAAACGCTACCGCATCAACAACATCTTCGGCCTGCAGCGCCATCCCGGGGATTTCCACCACTTCGGCTATTCCTTCGAACTGCTGAAGGAGTACCTGGAAGGCGTCGGGTTCGGGCTGGTGCGCCGCGAGCCGCCCACCGATTACCACACCGCCGAGGAACCCTGTCTGCGCCTCACCGCCGTCAAGTTGATGGAGGTTCCCCTGCCTCCCAACCTGGAGCGGGAGCTGATTGACCGTACCGTGCGGCAATTCCGCCGGGATCTGCAGGCCGACCGGAACGAACCCTCCGTGGCATAGGTCCGGCCGCCACCCGGAATGCATTTATCTGGAAGGAAACCATCCATGCGCCCCTCGATCTCCGTCCTGATTCCCACCTACAACCGCCCCGGCCTGCTGCTGGAGGCGGTGGAATCCGTGCTGGCGCAAACCTTCAGGGATTTCGAGCTGATCGTGGTCAACGACGGCGGCGAAGACGTGAGTGACCGGCTGGACCGGCTGAACGATTCGCGCCTGGTGTACCTGCACCTGCCCCAAAACGGGGGCAAGGCCCGCGCTCTGAACCGCGCCCTGGACGTCGCCCGGGCCCCCTGTATCGCCTACCTGGACGACGACGACCACTATTACCCCCACCACCTGGAAACCCTCTTCCCGGTCCTGGAGGCGCACCCCGAGGCCGGGCTGGTGTACTCCGATTTCGAGGAGGTCAACTACGAGAAGGACGAACAGGGCCGGCGCCGGGAGACGGATCGCCGGGTCAAGTATTCCGTGGATTTCAACCGGGCGGCGTTGCTGAAGGAGAATTACATCCCCCATCCCACCATCCTGCACCGCCGGGAGCTGTTGGAGCGGCAGGGCGGCTTCGCCGAAGATTTCCCCTGCCTGATTGACTGGGAGCTGTTCCACCGGCTGGCGTTTTATACCGATTTTCTCCACGTGCCCCAGGTGACGGGGGAGTACTTCATCAACCGCGAGAAGGGCGACCACATCACCAAC
>QZKQ01000011.1 GCA_003599535.1 Candidatus Zixiibacteriota bacterium
CTCTCTGACACTGCTTGAAGGCCTCATCAAAACGCTTGGACTCACCGTCTATTTCCTCGCGGATCAGGGCGTAGGCCGGTGAGGGGCCGGCCGCGGCGGGGGCGAGGGATTTCAACGCCTTGAGGTAACCGGACCAGGTCTCCGCCTTGTCCGTAAAGGTGGTGTCATTCCGGTCGCGATCCGTGGGAAACGAGTATTCCCGCACACTCTGCCACCACCATTCCGGACTATATTGGGGGGCGGTTACCGGCGCCGTTCCGGCCTGGCGGTGCACGTCCCGGATCCGCTTCAACAGAATCGCCTGCTGGGCCCACTTGCGGCCCTTGCCCCCGTACATGACGGCCGACACTTCCGTGGCCATGCTGTCGAGATAGCGGAACACCGGGTTGTCGTCGCCAGCCATGGTGGCAGTCGCAGCCGGAAGGTCGCCGTCGGGGATTTCGAGTTGAGCGAAGCTCCGGTTCAGCGCTTCCCAGGAATCCAGGTACGCACCCTTGTACCGCGTGCGAATCGCCATCGTGCGCTCCTCGATCCCCAGCTGGCGAGGCCACCCCTTGTCCACCAGAAAGAGGAAACTCTCCAGGCGCGCCCAAGCCAGGTGGGTGTACCGGCCGGGTACGGCCGCCTCGGCCGGCAGGGGCACGCCGCCGCCCCAGAAAGCCTGCAGGCGGACCGGAGCCAGATCGCGGCTGTAATGGGCGAGGATCCAGTTCAGCGCTTCATCTTCGCGGGACAGCCAGTCGCGCAATGCGGAAGTCAGATCGTTGATTTTCTTAAGGTCTTCACCGCCCCACCGGACGAACGCGTGGTACAGGTCAGCAAACTGCCGGGCTTCGGCCGCGTTGAATTCCGTATACCGCGGCAATACCACCTCGGCCATGTCCCGGAGCAGCGCCTGCGCCATGGGATCATCTGGATTATTCATCATCATGCCCTGCGCCAGCCGGTAGACCAAACCGTCGGTGGTCTGCTCCGGCCAGGGCCGTGTGGCGAAGTTGAACCCGAGACGGGGATCAATTTTGTCCAGCACCATCTTCTTGAAATTCTGGACATAGCGCTCTTTGACCTGCTGCTCCAGGGTGAGGGATTGCGTCAGTCCCAGGCGCGCCAGTCCCCAGCCGCGGTTTTGCTTTTCCAGTTTGAAAATGTCTTTCCGGACCTCGGCCAGGTTTTCCAGCGGAGCGGTTATATCGTTCTGCAGGGCGAAAGTCTGGCGGAATCCGGTCTGCGGATTGGTCACCCTGAGGTTGCGATAGAAGGAGTAGGTCAACAGCCCCAATAACGCGGCCCAGAGACAGGCCCAAGCCAGAAAACCCAGGCTGCGGGTCACGTTGCGCCAGCCCCGGTAGGCCAGCAGTGGCTGGACCAGGCGCTGGGTGGCGGGCAGGACGTGGCGGAAGAAATCGGTGACGAACAGGCCGTCCCGCCGCCCCAGGTGATCCACGACGCGCAAGGCCCCGCAGAAGTAGAGCCCGTGGAAGATGGGCGCTTCCTTGAAGGAGGGCCCTTCAAAAATTTCCCGGGCGACTTCCGACAGGCGGGGCAGCAGGCGGTCAAACTCGGTGGAGAGGCGGTGCAGGTCCGGGCTCAGCGATTTGCCCAGCCGGGGCAGCAGCAGGCGCAAACCTTTGAGCTTGTCGGCGACGGATCCGAAGGCCCGGGGCAGGGTTTTGCTCCACGGTTCATCCGGATCGGCGCTGATGTACCCCATGGCCTGGGACAAACTCTGCGGAGGCAGCAGTTGGGCCATCTCGGTCACGCCCGGCAGGGCGTCCAGGCGGGTGACCAGCAGGTAGATGGGGAAGCGGGTCCGGGACAGGCTCATCAACTGTTCCACCCGCCCCCGGATGCGCTTGCCCTGTTCCCGCAGCGATTTCTCGTCCAGGCGGAGCAGATCCTCGCAGGAAACGGTGACGACCAGTCCGTTCAGCGGTTCGTCGGGGCGCTGGCGGGCCATCAGGGTGAGGAGGTATTCCCATTCCTCGCCTCCATTAGACGGGGCGGGAGGGGTTTCGGCGTAGTTGCCGGCCGTGTCCAGGACGATGCAATGCTCGAAGAAGTACCAGTCGGCGTTGGCGGTGCCGGGCCGCTCGGCGGCGCGTTCCGAACTGATGGCGGAACGTTCCAGGTCGGCCATATCGAGCAAGGAGGTTTTGCCGGTGCGGGCCGGTCCCAGGAGCATGAACTGGGGGAATGAGGCGACGGAGATGACCGAATTACGCTGGCTGGTCCGCTTGAGAAAGCTCAACACCCGGGCCCACTTCTCATCAATTTCCGGATAGGAACGCATCCGGGCGGCCGAGGACTTGGCCGGCGCTGGATTCCACAGGGGGATGCGGCGCTTGATCACGCCCCGATTTTCCCGGCGGTGGATAAAGCGCCGGTACAGGTACACCAATCCGACCACCAACGCGGCCAGGCCAAAGACCGCAGCCAGAGTCAGGAAGGGGTTGCGAATCCGCGGCGCCACCATGAAAAAGACGAGGCAGAGGCTGGCCAGGGATACGCTGCCGTACATCAGGGTTTTTCCGATCCTCTCCATCATGCATGACTCACTGTAAGCCGGCGCATCAAGGCCCCGGAGGGGACAACAGGGTGCTGTTCAGAATCAGGGTATATACCAGGTAACCCAGGAGAAAGACGGCCACGGGCAGAGAAAACAGCGCGTGCACCACGGTGAAGCGCGGCCGCCGGACGGGGCTGCCGACTTCCCCGGAATAGGCCTCCGGAAAGAGCTGTTCGCTCACCTGCGGCTCTTCCTGCCCGGTCAGATCCTTTAACTGGGCGCGGATGATCTCTTCCAGGCGGCGGCGGTCGTCGGAGCGAAAGTAGCGTCCCATGAATCTCAGCGCTAGACAATAGTAGTAGACCTCTTTCAGCTCCCGGTCTTCCGGCCGGAGCCGGTCCAGGCGCTCGAAGAACTCCTCCCCCGCTTGGCGGGTGTTGAAATGCCGGTCCTGGAGGGGGATGTGCTTCCACTGGTTTTTGCCCGGCCAGGTGGATTCCAGCAGCGCCTCGTCAATCCAGGCGAGGACTGCAAACAGGGCGGATTCGGCGCTGGCCGGGGCGATACCGGCGCGCAGACTGCCGGCTTTGGCCTCGGCGATCAGCCTTTCCAGCTTCTCCTCCACTTCGCGGATGGCGTAAGCGGGGTCAAAGGGGTCGCGAAGCAGTTCCGCGGTGTAGGCGAACAGGGGGATGTAGTGATCCAGCAGCCTCATGGGGGCGTTCTCCCGCCGGGGGTGGTTTTAGGCCTGCAGGACGTACACCTGGATTCGGGCATCTTCCGGCGCCTTGTCCCAGAAGACGCTGATGGTCCGTTCCCGGGTGACGTATTCTTTCCAATGGTGATGATTGTTGTCAATCTTGAAGTAACAGGAATCGGCACGCTTGGGCAGGCCCAGCGGGGGGAAGGGGCGGTGTTCCAGCTCCACTCCCTTCAGGGCCTTGGTGATGAGGTCGTGAACCTGCTTGCGGCTGCTGACCTTGACCTGGGACACGCTCTGGATCAGGCGGCGCCGAGCCCCCTCCTCGCCCAAACTCTCCTGAGTGGTGATGGAAAGGTAGTATTCGAAATTGGGGGCCAGGGAATCAGCGGGAATCTCGGCGAAGAAGAGTTCGCCGTCGCGTTCCAGCGGAATGATGTATTCCGGCACCACCGAGGCCTCCTTCAGGAGGTCTTCGATCACCTGCTGAGCCCGCCCGAAGCAGCGGCCCAGGTTCAGGTGGTCGTAGGGGGGGAGCAACTCTTCGCCTTCCGGGGTAAGCCCCAGCAGGTCCATGCGGTCGGTGAAGGTGCTCAGTTCGCCCACCAGCCGGCGCAGCAGACCGTAGGCGTCCCAGGGATGCACGCTCGGGCTTTCCAGCCAATGGTAAAGTTGCGGCACGTGGCGGCTCAGGGCTTGCAGGATCAGGACGTAGACCAGGTAATTCTGGTCCATGTCGGTTTTTTTCAGGCGCAGGGGCCGTTTGTAGCGTTCCAGGTAGCGGGCATGGTGGGTAACCTGGTCGCGGATGGTGCGCAGGACCTGGAGCAGGGCATCGCTGCCGGTCAGGGTGACCGCCGGGGGGATGAAGGTATCGGCCAGGCGCACCTCGCGGCCGTCGTGTTCCACCTGGGCTACCGGAATCAGGTGGTAGTTCCCCAGGTTCTCGATCTCATCTTCCCAGAAGAACTGCACGGCGAATTGCATGGTGCGCACCGGGGCGGCCGGTCCGGCCTGGTACAGGTCGGTCACTTCTTCGGAGGAGGTTTCCGCCACGAAACGGGTGGGAACGGAGGGGGCGCGGCGGGAGCTTTCCAGGACCGTCACGTTGGCTTCCAGGGAGCGCCACTTGGCCAGGCCGGCGTACACTTTCAAGGGACGGCCTTCCTTGTATTTGGTATTGCCGAAGGGGCGGGGGAACATTCGGGCGTTGCCGGGGCAGGTGACCCAGGTTCCGTCGGGGAAAATCAGTTGGCCCCGGTGCACTTCCAGGACTTCATTCTGCAGTTCCCCGAGTTGCAGATCCAGGCGGCACACTCCCCAATAGTAGGGGTGGTGGTTCAGAACCGCCCGCGCCCGAGCCGCCGCATGGTAGTGCTCCAGGAGCTGAAAGTGCTGGGGTTGCAGGAACAGCCCCTGGTGCCAGAAAATCGGTTTACCTATTTCCATAATTGCCGCTCACTTCCTCGATCTGCCGGGCGCCCAGTTTCAGGCGGACCGCCAGCCGTTGGACTTCGCTGCTGCGCCGCAGCGGAAAACGGGTCCGCACGGCCACCGGAATTTTGAAGAGCCGGTCCACCCGGTCGGGGACCAGGTTCCGGTATCCGGCCACGACGGCCACCCACTGGGTGCCTTTCAGCCGGGGCATCAGCAGGGTGTCGACCTGGCCCGGCTGGACGTAGCATTCCTTGACGTCCACGTATTCGCTGGGGGAGATCGGATCCAAGCCGGAATTTTCGGTGCGCAGGAGGCGGATCAGGCCGATCTCGTCATCGGCATACTTGTAGAAGGTGTTGGCATCCTGCAGTTGGTAGACCACCAGTTTCAGGGGGGTGGCCATGCCTTCCGTCTGGTTCAGCCGGGGATCGGCCTGGAAGACGATCTCAATGGCGTCATCCTCGGTGCTCCAGACCGGTTCGGGGGGGCGGCGGCCCGCGCAGGAGAGCAGCAACACCGCCAGGCCCAGGATCGCCATCGCTCGAAGGTACGGTAGACGATTCACCGGAAGATATGTTAAAAGTCTTAACATTTCACTTGTTTTGCGCCGCGAATCCGCGTATTTTTAGACAGAGACCCCCTGCCGGCCCCCAGGTCGGGAGGACGCGTCTCGCCAGCCGTTTCCAGGGGAGGTGGTCAGACTGACCCCTGGAACGGCTTTTTTTATGGGTGTACAGGGCCGGACGAGGCGGAGGGCGTTGCAGTGCGAGAGTGGGAGGCGGTCAAGCGAGCCGTTAAGGATGCCCCAGCGCCGCGCCGTGCCGGGCAGGTGGTTTTAAGGCTGCTGTGTGTATTCGAGGCCGGCGTCAGGGACGGCCGGCGGGATCGAGCGAGAAGGGGTGAATTAAGTGCGCGTGCAGCGGTCCGGAAAGGGCAACAAAAAAGCCCGCACGGATCCTTTCTTGCGGGAGGACCGGCAGGCGAAAGACGCGGGGCGAGAGGCCCGCAGGCAAAGGCGGAATGACAATCCGGGCATGTCACGGCCAAGAAAATGGTAAACCGCCTGCCGGAAGAGATCTCCGGCGGGGTTAGGCCCGGCTTTCTGGGGGCGATCAGAATGCCGGCGACGCCTCAACCGGGTTCCACCCGGCGGTTTACGATGGCATGATGAGGTGCTTCTATGGCCGCGCAGGAATAGTATACGAAAATAAAACGATGGAGTCAAGTAATTTTTTCAGATTTAAATTATCGTCCATGTAGGCAAATATTGCCTGGGATATTTGGAATTCCGGTTGCATCTTAATGAAGGTTGAATGAAAATTAAATTGACATTACCGATAATTAGTCGTATATTACGCTTCCTTATATTATCCGTGACAGTCGAGGCCGATTCGGCTCCGTCCCGGCGCCTCCCCGGGGACGACGCCTCGCCCGCCCACACGCCTCTCCCGCCGGGTGGTCTCCGCCCGGTACCCTGCAGCCGCACTCGCGCGATTTCCGATAGATGGAACCAGTCAAAGCATCAAGCAGCCCGCGATGATGTCCCGTCATGTCTGGACTTTCATCGCTGTGGTATAGGTTGGATTTACTCTCACCAAAAGAATCTGTTGTTGAAATAACCCGGTGGAGGAGACCCATGAACACCCGGAAATTCCTGATCCTGGCGGCTCTGGCCCTGGCCGGTTCCGCCCCGGCGCAAATCCCGGATACGCTGTGGACCGCTACGGCCGGTGGTTCGTTGCTTGACTACGGTCGCAGCGTGCAGCAGACGGGGGATGGCGGCTTCATCGTGGCCGGCATCACGGAAACGTTCGGCGCGGGGCAGCAGGATATGTACCTGGTGAAAATCGCGGCCAACGGGGATATCTGCTGGACCCGGACCTACGGCGATTCCGGGATAGACGGCGCCCACGGTGTGGACACGACCGCAGGAGGATACATCGTGGCAGGATGTTTCCAAACCGCGGACAATAACCAGAACATGTGGGTGATCCGCACGGATGCAGATGGCACCCCTGTCTGCAGCTTATTGTACGGTGGTCCCGCCCTGGATTATGCCACTCACGTGCAGAGCACTCGCGACGGACATTACGTCGTTTCCGGTAAAACCGTAGGCACGGGGTACGGCGGCCAGGATGCCTTTTTAATGAAATTGGATGGATTGTTGAATGTTCAGTGGACGCTGAACATGGGGGGCCCGGAAGAGGACGGCGCCCATTGGGTGGAAGAGGACGCCCAAGGCGATTACATCTTGACTGGTGCGACGCGTTCCGGAGGGGCTCCGGATGACTTGTATCTGTTCAAGGTTTCGGCCCAGGGGGATACGATCTGGACGCGGAGTTACGGGGGGGACACCACCGATATCGGAGATTGCGTCCGGCCGACCAGCGACGGCGGATATATCGTCTGTGGCCACACCTGGTCCTTCGGCGCCGGTGCATACCCGGACATCTACCTAATTAAAACCGATAG
Organism: Candidatus Zixiibacteriota bacterium; assembly: GCA_003599535.1. Lineage (GTDB taxonomy): Bacteria > Electryoneota > B3-LCP > B3-LCP > B3-LCP > SURF-9. Next base: position 7,116 of record QZKQ01000011.1, read on the forward strand.
TGCAGGTACAGTGGAATGGGAACGTGCCTACGGCGGTGATTCCGCCGATTATGGCAGCTCGGTGGTCCAGGCAGACAATGGCCACTTTTATGTCTTGGGGACTACCAAAACTTTTGGAGAGGGTGATTACGATATTCTCATCATGGAAACGGATGCGCAAGGCTGCTCCCTGGCTACCGTCACGTACGGCGGCCCCGGCGGTGAACTTTCCTACAGCTTGATTCTAACGGGGGATGGCTATTTGGCCGCCGCGGGAGGCATGTGGTTACCGGATAATTCAACGGATGTATGCCTTATATATTTTGACAGGACACCTGGGTTTGCCAAAATTTCTCCTGCCAAGCAACCCCTGACCTTCGCCCTGCTTCCCCCCCACCCCAACCCCTTCAATCCAATAACTGCCACCCGCTATGAACTCCCGGCTCCCGGCCACGTCTCCCTCCGCGTCTACGACACCGCCGGAAGGCTGGTTAGCACCCTGGTGGACGGCTGGAAACCCGCCGGGGCGCACGAGGCGACCTTCGACGGGGCGGGGCTGGCCTCGGGTATCTATCTCGTGCGGCTGGAGGCAGGGGAAAGCATTGCCATGCAAAAGATCGTCCTGTTGAAATAACCCGGTGGAGGAGACCCATGAACACCCGGAAATTCCTGATCATAGCGGCTCTGGCTATGGCCGGTTCCGCCCCGGCGCAATCCCCGGACACGCTGTGGACGCGCACCTACGGAGGTCCCGGGGAAGACTTCGGCTACGGCGTTCTGCAAGTGGAAAATGAAAAGCTGCTGGTCGTGGGGGAAACGGATGCCATCGGCAGCACCGCTGATGCCTGGATCATCAAGACCAATCCTGACGGCGACACCCTTTGGACCCGGACCTGCGGTGGACCTCAGAATGAAGCCGCCTACAGCGCCGCGCAACTCCCTGGAGGCGACTACCTCATCACCGGATGGACCAGCTCGTCCGGCGCCGGGAATTTCGACGTCTACCTTATCCGCATGAACGCCCATGGAGATACCGTCTGGACCCGTGCCTGGGGCACGGCGAATACGGACTACGGCTACAGCGTGCATCCGGATACTGCCGGTTGCTTCTGCGTGGCGGGGTTCACGACGGGCAGCGATCCGGTGGCGGGCGATGGCTACCTGCTCAAGGTAGAGGCCGACGGCGATACAGCGTGGACCAGAACATTCGGCGGCACTGGCGAAGATTGTTTTCGAGGTATCGACTACACCATTGATGGGGGGTGGATCCTGGCAGGATGGACCTATTCTGCTTCCGCAGGTGGCTATGACATATACCTGCTTAAAGTGAATTCTACCGGATACCCCCAATGGAGCCGCACCTACGGCGGGTCCGGCACGGACCGGGGGTTTTGTGTGTGCCAGACCAGCGACGGCGGGTTTATCATCGCGGGATGCACCAACTCCATGGGCGCCGGCGAATATGACGCGTACCTGGTCAAGACCGACCCCATGGGCTACCCGGAATGGGACCGCACCTATGGAGGCATGGCGTCAGAGAGCGTCAATTGCGTGCGGCAGACGTGGGACGGCGGATACATCGTATGCGGGTCAACGTATTCCTACGGCCTTAGTGACAGCGCGGATGCCTACCTGGTGCGCACGGATGACCAAGGATACCCGGTCTGGACCAAAATCATCGGGGGTGAAGGACAGGATAGCGCCAGCGAACTGTGCATCACTGCCGATACTGGGTATGCCGTGACCGGGAATACCCGATCTTACGGAGCCGGGAATTACGACCTCTGGCTTCTGCGCCTGGACACCGATCCCTATCCTCCGCCGCCCGCCGTGCCGCCGGACATGCGGGCGTCCCCGCAGCCGAACGCCTTCGCCCTGCATCCCCCCCACCCCAACCCCTTCAATCCGGCGACAGCCATGAGCTTCGAGCTGCGAGCTGCGAGTTACGTCACCCTCCGCGTCTACGACACCGCCGGCCGCGAAGTGGCGGTGTTGGTCAATGGCTGGAAACCCGCCGGGGCACACGAGGCGACCTTCGACGGGGCGGGGCTGGCCTCGGGGATCTATCTTGTGCGGCTGGAGGCGGGGAATTTCACCCAGATACAGAAACTGGTGCTGCTGAAGTAGCTACGGAACCGCCGGGACCATCGCCGTTGATCACTATCGCGAAAGGAGTAACACCATGCGTCGGAAAATACACGGAACTCTGCGGATCGCCCTGGTTATCGTCGCACTCGCCGCCGTTAAAAGCGGGGCACAGGCGCCAGACACGCTGTGGACGAAGACCTATCATTTCCCCGGAATGGTTCATGAAGATGGCAGCTATTTGATTCAGAATTGTGAAGGAAACTTCGTCATCGCAGGGAACGTATCTCCCGGCATCGGCTGGGACGTCTTCCTGATGAAAGCAAGTGGGGCTGTCGGTGAACCCCTTTGGACAGAATTCTTCACGGGTGAATACTACAATGCCAACAGCGTCTGCCAGACCTCGAATGGCGGGTATGCTGTGACCGGCAACTATAGCATAAATGGAAGTTTGGATGTGTTTCTCTTGAAAACTACACCACTGGGCGTACAGGAATGGACCAAGACCTACGGCGGAGACGAATGGGATGAAGGTTTCAGCGTCCAGGAGGTAGATTCGGGTTTCATGATCGCCGGCCGGACCGATTCCTACGGTGCGGGTGGCCCTGATATGTGGCTGATCCGGACGGATGCCGAAGGGGACTGCACCTGGAGCACGCAATTTGGGGGGGCTGGAGGGGAAGTATGCTACAGTGCTCAACCGACGGCCGACGGCGGATACATCATGACGGGTTGGGTCAGTGTCGCCGGCTCCCACGATGTTTGGCTGGTGAAAACAGATGCGCACGGCGCTATGGAATGGGACACCACCTTCGGTGGTCCAGGCTATGAAGACGGCTTTTGCGTCAAGCAGACCCAGGACGGCGGGTACATCGTTGCCGCTTTGACTTATTCTTTCGGCGCCGACAGCGGAGACGCATGGCTTATCAAGGTGAATTCAGTCGGTACTTGGGAATGGGAAAACAGGTATGGTGATACAGCGTACGATTGTGGAAGTTATGTGATTCAAACTAGTGATGGTGGATATCTCTTTGCAGTTGTGACGACCTCAAACAGTTCCGGCGGAAAGGATATCCGCCTGTACAAAACCAACGCTTATGGAGATATTCTCTGGACAGAAACCTACGGTGGGCCATATGATGAAGGTGGGGGACGACTGGTTCAGACTTTGGATGGCGGGTACGCCGTGCTGGCCAACACCAAGAGCTACGCCGTCAATCCGGACTACTTCGATGTCTGGCTGATCCGCCTGGAAGGGGACGCCCCGGCGATGGTTACCGATCCCGACATCCTGATCTTCGGCCAGGTGGGTGTGGGACAACAGGAAACGCTGACTCTGACCCTGGGCAACCCCGGGCAGGGCCCGCTGTGGATCTACGACGCCGTCTCCACCCATCCAGCCTTCACCACCGATCTCGATTCCTTGGGCCGCCTGGTGCCTGCCGGGGACAGCCTGATCCTGACCGTCACCTTCGCTCCCGACAGCGCCGGGATCTATATGGAATTCCTGACCCTGTACAGCAACGCCGACACCGCCCACGTGTTCTTGGTGGGCGAAGGCCCCCTGGCCGCCGGCGCTTCTGATCCGCAGAGGCCGCGCGCCTTCGCCCTGCATCCCCCCCACCCCAACCCCTTCAATCCGGCGACAGCCATGAGCTTCGAGCTGCGAGCTGCGAGTTACGTCTCCCTCCGGGTCTTCGACACCGCCGGCCGCGTGGTGGCGACCCTGGTGGACGGCTGGAAACCCGCCGGGGCGCACGAAACGACCTTCGACGGGGCGGGGCTGGCCTCGGGGATCTATCTTGTGCGGCTGGAAGCAGGGGACTTCACCCAGATACAGAAATTGGTGCTGCTGAAGTAGCCGGGCGGTTGGCACAATCTTCGCTCGTAAAATTCGTTACCAGAATCCGAATTTTACAAGTGGAGGTTTTCAGCCATGACCCATTTCGAGCGCATTGATCCCGAAGGGGATTTTCCGTATCTCATGGGGGCCTACTCCCACGGCGTCAAAGTGCCCCTGCCGGGGGCGGATCTGATCTTCCTGACCGGGCAGAAGGCGGTGGATTCCGCCGGCCACGTCATCGCTCCCGGCGACCCGGAGAAACAGACCGAGTACGTCTTCGAGAACACCCGCAAGCTCCTGGAAGCCGCGGGGGCCACCATGGAGCACGTGGTCAAAGCGCAAATCTACGTTCTCAATATGCAGGATTTTCCCATCATTTCGAAAGTCCGCAACCGCTATTTCGAGAACGTGCGCCCCGCCTCGGTCATGGTCCAAGTCGGCGCCCTGGCCAAGCCGGGCTGCGTGGTGGAAGTCGCTGTCACCGCGGTCGTCCCCCACCGGTAGACCAATGGGCGACTCCCGGGACAATCTCTTTTACCGGTTGCGCCGGCCCGGCGAACTGGAGCGGGTCGAGGAGCCCCTGGCGGAGGAACTCCCCCACCCCGACTACGTCCGCCTGCAGGTGGCTGCCTGCGGCATCTGCGGCAGCGACCTGGCCTTCTGGCGCGGCCGGCCCGGCGCGGACTACCCTCGCACCCTGGGGCACGAGTACTGCGGCACGGTGGTTCTCTGCGGCCCGCAGGCGTCCGGCTTTGCGGCCGGCGACCGCGTGGCCGTGGACCTGAATTACCGCTGCGGGCAGTGCGAATACTGCCGCACGGGGCAATCCAACCTGTGCCTGTCCAGCGGCGCCAACCGGTTCACCGGCCGGGGGTTCGGGCGCTACGTGGACCTGCACGTTTCCTACCTGCGGCGCCTCCCGGATAGCCTCTCCTTCCGGCACGGCGCTTTGGCCGAACCGCTCTCCTGCGCCCTGCATGCGATGGACCTGGCCCACCCCCAAGCGGACGACAGAATCCTTATCCTGGGGTGCGGCAGCCTGGGGACTCTGCTGGCCTTCGCCCTGTCCCGGCTCCACCCTGAAATACCGCTGTCGGTGTATGATCCCCTCAAGGTGCGGGCGAGCAACCTCAGGGAAAGTTTCGGGGTCCAACTGCTGTCCCAACCGCCCGCCCAACCGCAGTTTACGCTGATCTTCGAGGCTTCCGGCAGGACCCTGGGATTCCGTTACGCCGCGCGCGCCGCGGCCCCGGCCGGACGCCTCGTGGTGCTGAGCCGCTACGACGGCCGCAGTTCCATCCCCCTGCCGGCGGATTTCCCCCGCCGCCAGGGCCGCGTCATCTTCTCTCACCTGAACGGCGACGGCGACACCTTCGCCCGGGCCATGGACCTGATTTCCGCGGAGTGGCAGGCCCGATATGACGCGCTGCTGCACCAGGCTCCGCTGGAATACGCCGCCGTTGTCCTGGCAGCCATGAACCGTTCACCGTTTAACAAAACCATTCTGCAGATAGACTAACGTGGAGGCTCGAGGCAGATGGAAGCCTATAATCTTGATCTCATCGCCCGTTCCGGACCGTTCCTGATCGCCGGGCCCTGCGCCCTGGAATCGGAAGCGGTGTGCCGGGAAGTGGCCGCCGTGCTGTGCGACATCGCCCGGGACCTGCAAATCCCGGTTATTTTCAAGGGATCCTACTCCAAGGCCAACCGGACTCACGAGGAGGCCTTTCACGGCCTGGGGCTGGAACGCGGCCTGGAACTGCTGGCCCTGGTGCGGCGCGAGTTCGGCCTGCCGGTCACGTCCGACGTGCACGAAATCCGGGAGGTGGCGCCGGCCGGCGAGGTGCTGGACCTGGTGCAGATTCCTTCGCTGCTGTGCAAGAACACCGGCCTGCTGCACGCCGCCGCGGACACCGGCAAGCCGGTCAACATCAAGAAGGGGCAGTTCATCACCGCCGCAGATATGCGCTGGTCAGTGGATAAGGTGACCGCCCGGGGCAACCGGCGCGTGTGGATCACCGAACGCGGCAACCTGTTCGGCTACGGCGAGACGGTGGTGGATTTCCGCGTCCTGAACGCCATACGGGACTTCGCCGGCCCGGTGATCTTCGACGCCACCCATTCGGTGCGCCACGCCGCACGGCGCTCCGCCGACCCCGAAGGCGGGACACCGCAGGACATCCCCCTGCTGGCCCGCTGCGCCGCGGCCGCCGGCTTCGACGGCCTGTTCCTGGAAGTCCATCCCCGCCCCGGCCAGGCCCCCTGCGACGCCGCCGTGGCCTGGCCCTTGGCGGACCTGCCGGAATTGGCCAGGTGCTTCGTGGAAATCCGGAGGTTCGTGGGGGCGGTCAGCGGCGCCCCGGAACGGAGATAGGCGCCCGTCTCCAGCCCTCAAGACCCTGACAAGCATAAGGGGCGGTCCCGCGGGACCGCCCCTCTTTGCTCTGGAAGGTTGCTCTGTTACAAGGTGAAAATCGCAGGGGTATGGAGCTCCGTGTCCTTTAAAGCTAACGGCCCACGGCCAACCACCATTTCAGCAGTGTCTCCCGCTTCCACCCAGTCAATGTACACGTCGCAGGCGTTGGTGGTGTAGATGGCGTAATGCCACACCGTGGCGGCCGGCGGAACTTTGATCTTTATCCAGCACGCCGTGAATAGCAAGTCTTCGGCGAAATCCCTCCGCCGCAACGTGATTTCGTGGCGCACCGGGACGCCGGTGCGGCCGTCCCAGGTGAACACTTCGCAGGTCAGAATTTCGGCGTCGGGATCCAGGCCGGCGGAATTGTCAATGGCGGCGCGGAGGCCGCAGTACAGCTCGCGGGTGGCGGCCTCACCTCCCAGAGTCCCGGAATACCCCTGCGGAGCGTCCCGCAGGAAATCCACCTGGCCGGGATAGGGGCCCCAGCCCGTGGCCGTTTCGTACAAGCCGGTCGCCACCAGCCCCGGACCCAGGGCATGGCGGCAGGAATCGCGGCCGCAGCGCAGGGTTATGGTACCCCCAGGCATCATGTGGACCGAAGTCCCCGGATCCCGCCGGAAGAAGTAGTAGCTCTCCCCATGGGTTGGCCGCAACCGCTCGGCAGCGTGAAGGGAATCCCACTCCACCTGAAACCGGTTCAGCAGGGTGAAGGCGCCCCGACTCGAGCCCATAGTCCGAGGCGTCACGGCGCGGGCAAAGCGCTCCGGACCCGGCAGAGCGGGGATGGCCTGGCCCGAATCGCTGACGGCCAGTCTGCCGTGCAGAGCCATCACGGCCAGCAAGGCCGCCACGGTGCACTGCAGGAATCCCGGTTTCATAATGCCTCCGAAGAGATGGGGAAAGGGAAGAGATGGCTTCGGCCCTTAAGAACGCCTAACATAATGAGTTCCTGCCGGAATTGAAGCGTAGCGATTTCCGGCAGGTCAGCCGCCAGGAATCATCCGTCTGCCGACGGATTCCAATCCTGGCGGCAACCAAGGCCATTTCGTTAGGCGCTCTAAAAGGCCTCGCCATGACGCTATCGCAACAGGATCATCTTCTTGGTCTGCCGGTAGGCATCCACCTGGATCTCCGCCAGGTACATCCCGGACGCGGCGGCCGAGCCCCGCTCGTTTTTTCCGTTCCAGGCGACGCTGCAACCGCCGGGCAGCATGAATTTATCCGCGATCAGGGTACGCACCAGGTTCCCCTGCAGGTCGTAGACCC
>QZKQ01000116.1 GCA_003599535.1 Candidatus Zixiibacteriota bacterium
GAGAAGCCATCCAGGTGCCCTTCGACCAAAGCGAGCCCGCCGTTCCGCACCCGGAAACCCGCCCCATCACCTTCGAACTGCTTCGCGGCCACCCCAAGGTGGAAATCCTGATGGACAAGTGCAACGAGTACCTGGGCGTCATCGGCTACACCGAGCATGGCCGCCGCCACGGCAAAGTGGTGGCCAAGATCGCACGGAACCTCTTGAAATCCCTGGGGGACGGGGAGCGGGCCCAGGAGCTGGCCGCCATCGCCGGGTATCTCCACGACCTTGGCAACGTCATCAACCGCGACTATCACGCCCAGACCGGCGCGGTCCTGGCCGGGCAGCTCCTGACCGAGGTGGGCCTGCCCTTCACCGAAACCGTGGAAGTCATGGCCGCCATCGGCAACCACCACGAAACCGACGGCCAGCCGGTCAGCCGCCTGGCCGCCGCCCTGATCATCGCCGACAAGGCCGACGTGCACCGTTCCCGGGTGCGCACCACCCGCAGCCTGCGCACCGACATCCACGACCGGGTCAACTACGCCGTGTCCCAGTCCGCCGTCAAGGTGGACCCGGCCACCCGCGGCATCACCCTGGACCTGACCGTGGACACCCGCCTGGCGTCGGTGATGGAATATTTCGAAATCTTTCTTTCCCGCATGATGATATCCAAGCGCGCCGCCAATTTCCTGGGGATGGAGTTTCACCTGGCCATCAACGGGAATCACCTGTTATAGGAGGTTCATGCCGCGTTTTCTGTTCGCGCTTGCCTTATTATTAACTGCCGCCTTGGCCCGGCCCGCTCCGGCCCAACAGGATACCTGGAGGGTGCGGGGCACGGATCAGGTGGTGGTGCATTTTCATTCCGGCGACGAGCCCGACGTGGAAGGGCTGATCCAGGCGGTGGAGCAGGCTCTGCCCACCATGGAAGCCCGGCTGGGCGTCACCCTGGAGCAGCCGGCGTATATCTATCTGGCCGCCAGCCAGCAGGAATTTGACCGGCTGACCGGCGGCAAACTGCCGGTCTGGTCGCAGGGGGTGTCCTTCCCCGAAAGCGGCGCCATCGTGTTGAAGTCCCCGCAGTTTTCCCGGGACCGCGAAGGCAGCCGCATGACCACCCGGCACGAACTGGTGCACATCCTGATTTCGCGCAAAGCCGGGACCAGCGTCCCCCGGTGGCTGAACGAGGGGCTGGCCCTGATGCTGTCCGGGGAGGGCGAAGACAAACCCCTCATGCCGCTCTCCCGCAGCCTCTGGTCCGGTGGGCTGCTCAGCCTGGAAAGCATCGAACGGGTGGACGCCTTCCCCCACGCCACGGCGGAGCTGGCCTACCTGCAGAGCTACCACGCGACGCAGTTCCTGGTCAAGCAGCACGGCTGGGAGGCGCTGCGGCGCATGCTGGATGACCTGAAGCAGGGGCGCTACTGGGAGGACGCCCTGTTCAATGAGACGGAGATGGACCAGGCGGGCTTCGAAGCCGCCTGGCGGGCGGACCTGGAAAGCTCCTACCGCTGGATCATTCTCCTCGATCTGGACATCATCCTGTTCTCGGGGGTGGCCATTATGTTGATCGTCGGGGCCATCCTGATGGTGCGCCGCCGCCGGAAGATCTACCGGCAATGGGAAGCCGAAGATGGAGCGCAGGAGGGGAATTTCTGAAGAATTTGCTTGCTTTTGGCTTAAAAATTAGTAATTTAACAATATTTGGTGCTAATTAACAGAATAGCTGGGCAACCACCATGAGGCGATATCTCGGTTTAGGGTTGATGTTCCTGTCCCTGGCGGCCGGTACGGGGACGTCCTGGGCGCAGGGAACCACTGGTTACGACATGCTACGCCTGCAGACCCTCCCCCGGGGCAGTTCCCTGGGCGGCGCCGTGGCGGCGGATGCCGGCAGCGTGGAGAGCGTGTTCTACAACCCCGCGGGATTGGCCACGCTGCCGCAACGCACCGCCGGGGCGGCGTACATGAATTACCTGCTGGACGTCAATTCCGGCCATCTGATCTACGCCGATCCGCGGGCGGATTGGGGCGTGTGGGGCGTCAGCGTCATCTACACCAATTATGGGGATTTCGACGGAAGAGATAATAACGCCGTCGCGCTGGGCGAATTCACCGCCTCCGACATTATCGCCGGAGTCACGTATGCCCGGCGGGTTGGAACGCGGGCCGGAGTGGGCGCCAGCGGCAAATTTATCTATTCCGACATCGAAAACTACACCAGCCATGCCGTGGCCTTCGACCTGGGGGCGCAGTACGAGCTGCTGCCCGGGGATATGCGCCTGGGCCTGGGGATCTACAACCTGGGGGTGACCACCCAGGCATTCGTGGATGACCCCGACGACCTGCCGCTCTACTACCGCATCGGAATCAGCGGCAATCCCAAGGGCCTGCCCGCCACCCTGTACCTGTCCGCCACCCTGTACCAGGAGTACGCGGACAACTACACCCTGGACGGATTCGGGTCCAGTCTGTGGGACTTCCTGGGCGATTTTTACTACGGCTTCGGGGCGGAATTCCATCCCGTGGAGTCTTTCTTCCTGCGGGTGGGTTACAACACCGAAGGCCTGGACCAGCGGGTGGACACCCGCAAGGATGCCTTCGCCGGAATCGGCGCCGGGATCGGGTTCGATTTCACCATCGCCCGGCTGGACATCGGCCTGGCCTCCCAGGGCGAACTGGGCATGGTGCAGCGGATCGCCGTGTCCGCGGGATTCTAACGCCGGGATGAAGACTTCAAAGTCCGATTGCGCCTCCCGCAATCGGACTTTTTTTCAAATCCACCCGGATCGCGCTGCGATCAACCAGCCAGGATTAAACCTTTCGGACATATCCTTGTCCAATGGAGTGACCGTGGAGCTTTCCATCATCATTCCCGCCTACAACGAGGAGCGGCGGATCACCCGGACACTGGACCAGATCCTGGCGTACCTGGATGACCAACGCCTCGAGTTCGAAGTGATCGTGGTCAATGATGGATCGCGGGACCGCACCGTGGAGGCGGCCGCGGCCCGAATGGCGGGGCGCCCCGCCTGCCGGGTGGTCAGCCTGCCGGTCAACCGGGGCAAGGGCGCCGCCGTGCGCCGGGGCATCCAAGAGGCGGCCGGCCGGCACATCCTGTTCAGCGACGCCGACCTGTCCACCCCCATCGAGGAGTTGGGCCGGTTGCGCCAGGCCCTCGAGGCCGGCGCGGACCTCGCCATCGGGTCCCGGGCCTTGCAGCAATCCCAGATTCTGCAACATCAGCCCTGGTACCGGGAAGCCATGGGCAAAACCTTCAACCTGCTGGTGAGGGCTATCCTGGGGCTGTCCCTCCACGATACTCAGTGCGGGTTCAAGTGCTTCACCCGGGAGGCGGCCCGCAAGCTGATTCGCCTGCAGCAGGTGGAAGGATGGGCCTTCGATGCAGAGCTGCTGTACCTGTCCCGGCGCCTGGGCATGAAGGTGGTCGAAATCCCCGTGCGCTGGATCAACGACACTGGAACCAAGGTCGGAATCGTGCGAAGTTCCTCTCAGATGCTGAATTCCATCATTCGGGTGAGGGTGCGGGACCTGTTGGGAGGCTATGACCTGGCCCGGGCGGAAAGAGCGGAAACCGGCGAGGACCATGCCGCCGCCGGATGACACGGAACTGATCCGGAGATTTCAGGCGGGAGAGGAGAGCGCCTTCAATGAGTTGGTGCGCAAGTATCAACAGCCCGTCTACACGGCCCTCCACCGGCTACTGAATTCGCATGAAGAAGCCGAGGACCTGAGCCAGGAGACGTTTATCAAGGCGTACACCGGGCTGAAAAATTTCCGGGGGGATTCGAGCTTCTTCACCTGGATCTACCGCATCGCCACGAACCTGGGCTTGAACGCCCTGCGGCGCCGCCAACTGCGCCGGATTTTGAGCCTGGACAGCATCGGGCTGACGCTGACCAGCCGCACCCCCGGACCCGACCGGCAGGTGGAGGATCGGGAAACGCAGGAGATCCTGTCCCGGGCCATTGACCGGCTGCCGCCCAAGCAAAAACTGGTGTTTACTTTACGATATTTTGAAAACCTGCCCCACGCCGAAATCGCCCGAATCATGAACCGGAACGTGGGCACCATAAAGGCCAATTACCACCAGGCCATTCGCAAATTGCAGAAAGCCGTCCAGGCATGAACACGCCGCACAGCACCAATCCGGATTGCCGGGCCGTCCGGCAGGCCCTGGAAGACCGCTTCGGAGCCGCCGTCCCCCCCGCCCTTGCCGGCGAGAGGGAACGGCATCTGGCGGGCTGTGCCGAGTGCCGCGCCTACCGGGCGAGCCTGCAACGCCTGCAGGAGGGTCTACGGACGCTGCCCGCGCCCGACCCCGGTCCGCGCTACTGGGCCAACGTCCTGCCCGCGGTGCGGAGCCGACTGGACCGACGCCGGGAAACCGGCGCCGGGCGCCGGGTCTGGATCCCCGCGGCGGCGGTGGCGATCGTGGCCGGCCTGCTGCTGTGGGCCACGCCCCAGCGCCTGTCCCAGCCGGGGCTGGAGGCCGGCGGCGTCGAACAGTACGGATACCTCGACCTGCCCGACTACAACCGCCTGGCCCGGGTCGGCGGCGCGGAGGTGCTGATGGATTCGCTCCTGGAACCGGCAGAACGGGAATTCGTGATGGGCTTGTCCGGGGTCCTGGATCTGTCCACCGATCCGGTGGATCGCTTGAGCGAAATGGATGAACAGGCCGTGGAGACCATTCTGCAGAAACTGAAAGAGCAGTCCGTCATCCAGTCCTGACCCCGGAGCGGGTCGGCGGGTCGGCGGGTCGGCGGGTCCGGGAGGGGATCGTTACCATGCGCAGGTGTGCACAATGAAAAAACATGGCTGGTATATCGTCCTGGCGCTGGCGGTGGCGCTGCCCGCGCTGGGAGCCGCGCAGCCGCGGGGGAACCCGCCGGGGCCGCGCCGGGAAGACATCCGGGAGCGCGTCCGCACCATGAAAGTGTGGAAGCTGACCGAGGAGCTGAACCTGAGCCAGGAGCAGGCGGCGCGCTTCTTCCCCCTGATGAACGCGATGGAAGCCCAGGTTGAAAAGCTGGACGATCAGCGCCGGGAGCACCTGGACCGTCTGGCCGAGATGGTGCGCGAGGAGAAGGCGGACGCCGGCAAGATCAACTCGCTGCTGGAAGAAGTGGAGAAGTTGGAAGCCCGGCAATTGGAGGCGCGGCAGCAGTTCCGCCGCGACGCCGCGGACGTCCTGCGTCCCGAACAGTTGGGCAGGATGGTGCTATTCAACATGCGCTTTCCCGAACTGGTGCGCGAGTTGATTCGAGAACACGAGGAACGCGGAGGTCCGCCGCCGGGAGCCTCTCGCCGGCGAGACTGGTAGGGGGAGGGAACACCGCAATGGGGAAAGGCGGCCGCCGGCCGCCTTTTTTATGCCCCCGCCGTCCGCAACCCCGCCCATTCCCCTTGACTTTCCCCGCCTTTTTCCGTATATTTTGACAGAACCCCGCTTCGGGGCCTCTGTCGTCATTTTGCGGAATTATTCGTGCAGGAACAGCGCTGGTATCACCACTGGTTCGGGCCGGATTACCTGGAACTGTACCGCCACCGGTCGGCGCGGGAGGCCCAAGCCACCGTGGCCTGGCTGCTGCGGCAGTTCGAGTTGCCGCCTGCCTCCCGGGTGCTGGACCTGGCCTGCGGGAATTGCCGCCATGCCGCCCTGCTGGCCCGCCGGGGGTTCCCCACCTGGGGTCTGGATCTTTCCTGGTCGCTGCTGCGGCAGGAGCCCTGCCGGAATCCGGATCGGGGCCTGTACCGGGTGCGCGGGGACATGCGCCACCTGCCCTTCCGGGAAGGAAGCTTTCGCCTGGCCCTGTCCCTGTTCACCAGCTTCGGCTACTTCCAGGCCGAGGCCGGGAACCGGCTGGTCCTGCAGGAAGCGGCCCGGGTCCTGGAACCGGGAGGTATCTTCGTGCTGGACTTCCTGAACGCCGGACAGGTGCGCCGGACCCTGGTGCCTGAAGAGCAGCGCACTTCGGCGGGGCGCCGGATCACCATCCGCCGCTGGGTGGACGAGGCCGCCGGCCGGGTGGAAAAGAGCATCGTCATACAGGCCGAAGGCGGCCCCGAACTCTGCTACCGGGAGTCGGTGCGGCTGTACACGGAGACTGATTTGCAGGAATTATTCAGCGCCGCCGGGCTGCAACCCCACCAGATATTCGGCAGTTACGAGGGAGCACCCTTCGTAAAGGATTCCCCCCGACTCATCCTGACAGGACGCAAAATTGGCTAAATCCATCTCTTTCAGCCGCCTGCCGGGCGGCAATCCCATCTTTCAGGATTACGTAAAGAGCTTTGAGCGGGTGCGGCACCTGTACTCGGTGAATTACCCGGACCCGCCCGCCCAGTGGTCTTCCGTCACTCACCGCCAGGGCACCACGGAGGACCGCACCGACCTGGTGGAAGGCCTGCTGGATGACGCCCGCCGGTGGAACTGCACCCGGCAGACCCGCCAGCACATCGAAGCCCTGCGCCATCCCGATACTCTGGCGGTGGTCACCGGGCAACAGGTGGGGCTGTTCGGCGGGCCGCTCTACACCTTTTACAAGGCCACTGCGGCGGTGCTGTGGGCCCAGGCCCTCCAGGCCTTGACCGGACGGCTTGCCGTGCCCGTCTTCTGGATGGAAACCTCGGACCACGACTTCCACGAGGTCAACCATATCCGGATGCTGGACCCCGGCGGCGACGAGGCCCTGCTGCAGTTGCCCCACGCCCCCGAAGAGAAACGGCGCATCGTCGGCACCATCACCCTGAACGGGGAAATCGAGAAGCTGATCCAGCGTCTCTGGGCGCTGCTGCCGGCCAACACCTACCGCGGCCCCTTCCTGGAACAGTTGCGATCCTTCTACCATCCCGGCGAAACCCTGGGCGACGCGTTCGCCCGGTTCATGGCCCACCTCTTCGGCGAAGACGGCCTGGTGCTGTACGACGCGGAGAACGCGCGCTGCAAGAAGCCCCTGGCCCCGCTGTGGGACCGCATCCTGGCCTCCAGCCCGGAGCTGAACCGGCTGCTGACGGAAGCCACCCAGCAGGTGCACCGGTCCGGGTATCCTCCCCAGATCCAGCCTCAGAATGACCGCCTGCAGCTCTTCTTGCGCACGGGAGATGTACGCGTGCCGGTGACCCTGCGGGGGGAATTGCTGCACGACGGCCGCCCGCCGGAAAAGCTGGGTTTGGAAGAGCTGCGCCGCCGCGCGGAACGCCACCCGGAACTGTTCATCCCCAAGGTCAGCCTGCGGCCGGTGGTGCAGGATTACCTCTTCCCCACCGCCGCCTATATCGCCGGTCCGGCGGAGATCGCCTACCTGGCCCAACTGCTGCCCCTCTACCGCCAGTTGGGCGTGACGCCGCCGGCCGTCATCCCCCGCCTGTCGGTCACCTTGATCGAATCCAAGGTCCGCAAAGTGCTGGACAAGTACAACTTCACGCCCGAACAGTTGCGCCTGGGCGCCGATCCCCTGATCCACCAACTGCTGTCCGCCGACCCGTCCAATGATCCGGTCAGCCTGTTCGCCGGAGCCCGGCGCAAATGGGAAGAGATCAACGACGAACTCATGGGCGGGATGATGGCCATTGATCCCACCCTGGAGCACACCGTCGAGAAAACCATGGAACGCCAGCGCCAGGGATTGGATCTGCTGGAAGTCAAAGCCCGCGAAGCCATCCAGCGCAAGCATGAGACCCTGGTGGCCCAGGTGCGCAAAGCCTGCGTCAACCTGATGCCCGGCGGCCAGTTGCAGGAACGCCGCTACAGCCTTCCCTATTACCTGGCCCGGTACGGCCGCTCCTTAAGCCTGAAGGTGCGCCAGCAGTGCCAGGTTGACCTCTACCGCCACCAACTGGTGTACCTGGAAGAAGGGGAGTGAAGGCAAATGATAATGGGCAAATAACCAATCGCCTATAACCAACCGTCCCAACCTACCGGAGGCACCCCATGACCGCCACCGCTTACATTCTCATCTCCGTATCCGTCGGCAAGGCCCGCCAGGTGTACGAGAAAATGCTGAAAATGCCGGGCGTGCAGCACGTGGACGCCATCTCCGGGCCCTATGACATCATCGCCACCATCCAGGGATCGGACTTCAACCAGATCGGCACCCTGGTGCTGGACCGCATCCAGGCCATCGAAGGGGTGGTGGACACCATCACCTGCAACGTGATCTTCTTCGAAGTCTAAGGCCGGCCCTGCCTCTTTTCCTCTCTGCGGCACAACCGGCGAACCAATCACGGATTCCGGCTTGGAAGTCCGGTTTTGGCGCTCCGGCGGATTTCATTCCACTTCCGTCACACGGTCGCAACCTTCCCCGCCAAAATAACGCTTGACTCGGATGATTCTGCATATTAACTTGTAAGATGGCAGTGCGGAACTTCTTTGCCGGTCCCGCCGCGCGTCCCACCCTACACCGAAGACAATCAACGCTCATTTCATCCCTTAACGCGAGAGGCACCGCATGATCCGAATTCGTCTCGCAGCGACGCTGTTGCTGGCTGCCGGGATGGTGACCGCCGCGGCCCAGGCCGGTCCCCCCGACAATTTCGTCTGGCCGTCCAATTGGCCCCTTCCGGCCTTCGAAACCCCCGCCGAGAAGGCGGCTCCGCCCGAAGCCCCTTCCGATGACATCACCCCGCCGCCGGCCGAACCGGTGCGCGCCGTGGCCGAATTCGAGCTGCAGGAAGGCGTGCAGCTCGCCTATCCCTTCAATCCCTGGAACGAAATGTTCGTGGAGATGGTGCGGGAAATTCAGGAAGTGGCCATCGCCTACATCGTGGTGCCGGATTTGGCCGCCAAGGCGGAATGCGTGCTGCTTCTGCAGCAGAACGCCGTCCCCCTGAACAACATTGAATTCCAGATCCACGCCATTGACGGGATGTGGTCGCGGGACTATGGCGCCCACTACGTCTGGGGCCAGACTTCCGGGGAAATCGCCATGATTGACTGGCAGTACTACGATGAGCGCCCCAACGACGACGAGATCCCCGACTTCCAGGCGAACCTGTGGCACATGAACTTCTACGAGACCGGCATCTACCACGAGGGCGGCAACTACATGTCCGACGGCCACGGCACGGCCATGTGCTCGGACGTGCTGTACAACAACAACCCGGGGTGGACCCAGGCCCAGTGCCGCCAGGCGGTGATGAACTATTTCGGCGTGGACACCGTGCATGTCTACCAGCGTATCCCCTACCTGTACGACGGCACCGGCCACATTGACTTGTGGGGCAAGATGCTGAACGACACCACGATCATGGTGGCCCAGTTGCAGACTTCCGACCCCAACTACGCCATGATCGAAGGGCACGCCGCGGCCATGGCCCAGGTCCCGACCATCTACGGCACTCCCTTCCACATCGTGCGCTGCCCCATGCCCGCGCCCTCCTGGTTCTACTTCTGGTTCTACTACAAGAGCTTCCTGAACAGCGTCATCGTCAACGGCAAGGTGCTGGTGCCCATCTACGCCACCGAACCGGCCCTGACCCAACAGGCCCTGGCCGCCTACCAGTCCGCCATGCCGGGCTATGAGGTGGTGGGCATCTACAGCGACGCCATCGCGCCGGCCGGAGGCGCCATCCATTGCACCACCATCGGCGTGGCCAGCCATCCGCAGGACTATATCCATAACGCCGACGTGACCGCCACCCCCATTGGCGGGCCCATCACGCTGCCTCCGGGCGGCGGCACCTTTCAGTACAGCGCCAGTCTGCACAACCTGGAAACCGACAGCATCTACACCGAGGTGTGGGCCGAGCTGCGCCTGCCCTCGGGCGCGCCCTACGGGCCGCTGTTCGAGCGTTCCGTGGCCCTGGGCGCCAACGGCACGGTCAGCCGCACCCTGCAGCAGGCGGTGCCGGGATCGGCGCCGGGCGGCACCTACCACATGGTGGTCTACACCGGCAGCCGCCTGCCCCGCGTGGTCAACGACTCCTCCTTCTTCGCCTTCACCAAATCCGGCGTGGACGGCGCGGCCAGCGAAGACATGCGCGGCTGGACCGTGGAGGAGCTGGAAGTACGGAGCTCGTTTGTGACCGCCTCCACCCCGGAGGACTTCACCGTGCTGAAGGCCTATCCCAACCCCTTCAATCCGGCGACAGCGTTGAGCTTCGAGCTGCCTTCGGCCGCCCACGTCAGCCTCCGGGTCTACGACACGGCCGGACGGCTGGTGGCCACCCTGGCGGACGGCTGGAAGGAAGCGGGCAGCTACCAGGTGCCGTTCCAGTCTTTCACTCTGGCCAGCGGCGTGTATGTCGCGCGGCTGGAGGCGGGCGGCGCGGTTTCCACCGAGAAGCTGGTGCTGATGAAGTGAGCCACAGGCTCTTTTTCGCCTGTTCGGCGGAGCCATCGGCTCTTCTTCACAGGTTCGGTGCGACGAGAAAGGCAGTGTGCAAAAAGGGGCGGTCCTGTGGCCGCCCCTTTACATTTGGATCATATCTTGCTATTATCATTGAGTTCAAGGGCGGCGCAGGGGTTCTCTTTGCAAAAAAATGCGGAAGCCTGCATTTTTCACCCGATCCGGCAGGCCGCTTCATATAACCGGCAGGAAAATCACCGACCTGGAGGGGCCCGATGAGAGGCTCTCTTACCCTATTGTTCGCGGTTCTGGCCCTGGGGGTGCTGTGCGCCTCCGCCCAACCCTGGATGCCGGAAGCGGTTCGCTGGCCGGCGGACGGGCCGCTGCCGGCCTTCGAAACTCCCGCCGAGAAGGCCGCTCCGCGCCCCCCGGCGACGGACGACACCACACCGCCCCCCGCCGAACCGGTGCGCTGCGTGGCCGAATTCGAACCCCAGGAAGGGGTGCACCTCTCCTACGCCACCATCTCCATCCCCAGCCAGGGCCTGTGGTGCGACATCATCCGGGAATGCCAGGAGGTCGGGGTGGTGTACATCACGGTCCATCCGGGCTCTCTGGGGCAGTGCCTGAACGTGCTGCAATCTCACGGCGTGACCCTGGAAAACATCGAATTCCAGATCTGCAACACCAACGGCTGCTGGACGCGCGACTTCGGTGGGCATTACGTCTGGGGCGAGACCACCGGCGATTTCGCCATGATTGACCAGATCTACTACCCCCTGCGCCGCTACGATGACGCCATTCCCTCCATCCAGGCGGGTCTGTGGCATATGAACTACTACGAAGCCGGACTGCGCCACGAAGGCGGCAACTTCATGTCCGACGGCCACGGCACGGTCATGTGTTCCGACGTGCTCTACAGCAACAACACCACCTGGTCGCCGGCACAGTGCCGAGAAGCCTTGCGGGATTACTACGGTGCGGACACCACCTACGTGTTTCAGCGCATTGTCATGGACCCCACCGGGCACATTGACCTGTGGGCCAAGATGCTGAATGACACCACGGTCATGGTGGCGCAGATGCAGCCGGACGACAGCAACTACGAACTGGTGGAGGCGCACGCCGCGGCCATCGCCCAGATCCCCACGGTGTACGGCACCCCCTTCCAGGTGGTGCGCTGCCCCATGCCTCCGGTGCAGCAGTACTGGGGCCGGTACTACAAGAGCTTCCTGAACAGCCTGATCTTCAACGGCAAGGTGCTGGTGCCCATCTACGGCCAGTTCCCGGAGCTGTCGCAGCAGGCGTTGACCATCTATCAGGCCGCCATGCCGGATTACGAGGTGATCGGCATTGACTGCGATCCCATCGCCTACCAGGGCGGCGCCATCCATTGCATCACCATCGGTGTGGCCGAGCACATCGCAGATTATATCCATGACGCGGTGGCCGACATTACCCCCGTCAGCCCGCCGGTGCAGATTCCGCCCGGGGGAGGCTCCTTCCAGTGCGCCACCACCGTGCAGAACCTGGAAGCGGACAGCATCTACACCGAAGCCTGGGTGGAAATGCGCTATCCTTCCGGCGCCGTCGAGGGCCCGCTGGTGGAGAAACCCCTGGCGATGGCCGGCGGCACGACCATCACCCGCAACCTGCTGCAGAGCGTGCCCGGCACCGCCCCGGCGGGGACGTACCAGTACATCCTCTACACCGGCAGCCGCCTGCCCCGGGTGGTCAACGACTCTTCCTACTTCACCTTCACCAAGACCGGGGCGGACGGCTTGGCCTGGGAAGACCCGGCCGGCTGGTGGTGCCGGGAAATCACGGCGCCGGCCGCTTCCGTGGTGGAGCTCCCCGGCAGCCACGCCCTGCTCCAGGCGCACCCCAACCCCTTCAATCCGGAGACGGTCATCCGCTACGACCTGCCGGCGGGCGCCCGGGTCCGGTTGCAGGTGTACGACGTCGCCGGGCGGCTGGTGGATAACCTGGTGGACGGCTGGCAGGAAGCGGGACCACACGAAGCGGTGTTCGACGGCTTGGGCCTGGCCTCCGGGGTGTACTTCGCCCGGCTGACCGACGGCCGCCAGACAGTTACCGCCAAGCTGGTATTGATCCCCTGATCCCGCGCACGCTTGAGAAGCCTCCGGCGGAGAAATAATCCTTGACTCCTCGGAAGAAATGTAGTACCTTACAGCAACAGTGCGGCATTTTGAATCCTTGATACAATCACCGGCCGCGGGCGCCCACGCCTGCGGCCTGCGGAATAACGATGATAGCCCGGCCGGAGGTGGGCTTCCGGCGGCAGTGGGAGTGACACACATGACCTGGCAACGGATCATTATCCTGGCCGCCGTTCTGCTGGCGCTGGCGGGGGCGCAGGATCTGCGCGCGGAAACGGCTCACCTATACCGCATCAGCCTGCAGGATCACGGCTCCGCGGTGGAACTGGCTGGGGAGGGCATCACCATCCTGGCGGCAATCCCCAACGACCACGCCCTGGCGGAACTGACGGACGCCCAGATGACCCGGGTCATCCGCCTGGGCTACGCCGTGGACTACCTGGCCGCCAGCCTGTACGAGTACTCGGCGCAGGACGAGACAGACGACTACTATACCTACACCTCCCTCTCGGCGCAGTTACAGGCTTGGGCGACCCAGTACCCTGCCATTACCTCGCTGCAGGAGTTGGGCGTATCCTGGCAGAACCGCGTTCTGTGGGCCGTAAAAGTGTCCGACAACCCCGGCCTGGATGAGGACGAAATCGTCTGCTTCTTCTGCGGCGTGCACCACGGCAACGAGAAAATCTCGGCGGAAGTGCCCATGTACTTCCTGAATTACCTGTTGACCAACTACGGCACCAACCCGGACGTGACCTATTACGTGGATAACCGCGAGATCTGGGTCTTCCCCGTGGTCAACCCCGACGGGTACGTGGCCAACAGCCGCTACAACAACCACAACGTGGACGTCAACCGCAATTACTCGTTCCATTGGGGCCAGTCGGCCAGCAATTACGGCCCCTACCCCTTCTCCGAACCGGAAGCCCAGGCGGTGCGCGACCTGAACCTGTCCCAGTACTTCACCACGGGGCATTCATATCACAGTTACGGCGAAGAGATCCTCTACCCCTTCGCCTGGGCCAGCAATCACCCCTCGCCGGATAACGCCTTCTTCGTTTCGCTGGTCAACGCCATGTGCGCCTACAATGGGTATCAGCCGCTGATCTCGGGCAACCTGTACCCGCACGGCGGGGAGATGAACGACTACCTGTACGGCGAGAAGGGCGTCATGTCGGTGACCACGGAACTATGGAGCGGCCCGGGGTACAACCCGCCCACTTCGGGCATCCTGGCGGTGTGCCAGGAAAACCTGCCCACCGACATGTACATGCTGCAGCGGGCCGGCGGCGCCCAGATCACCGGCCGCATCACCGATTCGGCCACCGGCCAGCCGCTGGTGGCGCAGTTCAAGGTGGTGCAGCTCTGGAATCCCAACGAAATCTATCCCCGCTACAGCGAACCCAGCTTCGGACGCTACCGCCACCTGGTGGTGCCGGGGACCTATACCCTGGAAGTGTCCAAGCTGGGGTACGCCACCCAGACCATCCCCGGGATCGTGGTCAGCGGCACGAATCCCACGGTGCGCGACGTGGCCCTGGTGTTCGCCGGCTGGCCCAACATCGACATCACCCTGACGCCCCAGGGTGCGCCTATCCAGATCCCCGTGGGCGGCGGGTCGTTCAACTTCGACGCCACCATCGCCAACAACAGCGGAGCCTCGCAGACCTACAACGCCTGGATCATGATGCGCCAGCCCAGCGGCCAGATGCAGGGGCCCATGCTGGGGCCGCTGACCCTGACCTCGCCGGCCGGAGCCGGCATCACCCGCAGCCGCAGCCAGAACATCCCCGGCACTGCGGCTCCGGGCACCTACACCTACATCGGTTACGTGGGCAACTACAACCCCCTGGCGGTGTACGACAGCAGCTACTTCACCTTCACCAAGCTGTCCGGCACGGACGCCTCCCGGGTGGATAACTGGGACAACTGGGGCGAAAGCTTCGACCAGGAAACCGAAGCTTCGACGCCGGCCGGCTTCGCCCTGGTCCGGGCCTATCCCAATCCGTTCAATCCCGCCACCACCATCGGCTATCAGCTCCCGGCGCACAGCCGCGTCAGCCTGCGAATCTACGATACCGCCGGCCGCGAAGTGGCCGCCCTGGTGGACGGCTGGCGGGAAGCGGGCCTCCACGAGGTGACCTTCAACGCCTCCGGGTTGCCCTCGGGTATCTATT
>QZKQ01000066.1 GCA_003599535.1 Candidatus Zixiibacteriota bacterium
CCGCTGAAAAAACGCGTCCTCGCCACGCAGTGGTCCCCTCGGGGCAATGACACTGTTAGTTAAGCATCAAGCGTCAAGAAACCCCCGGCGGACTGCGCGGCGGGTTAATGAATTGAGCGAAGGATGGGTTCGGCGCTCCGCCGCTTAGTCCGCCCTACTCCTGGATCCCAGCCTGCGCTGGGATGACACCGGGAAGGCTGGGATGACAACGTGGCAGCCGAGAGCCGATAGCCGAGAGCCAAAAGGGGACCATCCGGTACAGCGTGCGGACGGTCCCCCGATTATACCAATAGATGCCTTCCAGGGCGTGACCAAGTTCGTTTCATGGACTTCGTCCACCTGGGAAATGGTGTCGAAGACCACGCCGGCCGCTGGGTCTTCAGAGCTTATTTCCGGCGCGCTTGACTTCGTCCCGCGTCAGCAGGGGCGGCATGGTGATCAAAAAGGTAGGCATGATCCTCCCATGGATGAATGAAGCGCCCGTCACGCGATACGGTGAATCCTATCGTGACACGGGCGCCGGAGTATCCTGCAAATCCGCTTCGATGATCTCCGTCACCGGAGTCATGCTCTCGTAATGTACCTCAGCTCTTTGAAATAACTCTTCCAGGCGTTCGCGCGATCCCGCTTCCCAGCAGCAGCAGGTGCGGCCGTTGGCGGCGTCGAAGTAGGCCCGTTCCATGCGCATGAGCTGGTCGTCCGCCGTCCGGCGGGCGTGCAGCACCTTCATTCAGGCCCGCTTGACGTCCACTTCGGGCTGCGGCGCCATGGTGACGAGGAATCGCGGCATGGTTCCCCCTGCAGGTTGGTAAACAGCGCCGTTCGGGGCGGCCACGCCGGGCCGCCCCTACGGCGGTAAGCTGAGTGCTCTTATGTCCCCGCCATGTAATCGGAGGCGTAGGCGATCTGCTCGGCGGTCAACTGGTCGATGGAGATGCCCATGGTGGCCAGCTTGATGCCGGCGATCTCCTGGTCCTGAGCTTCGGGGATGTCGTAGACCTTCTTCTCCATTCCCTGGCCCTCGTTGACCAGGCGGATCTGGGACAGGAACTGGTTGGCGAAGGACATGTCCATCACTTCCGAGGGATGGCCTTCGGCGGCGGCCAGGTTGACCAGGCGGCCCTGGGCCAGCAGGTAGATGCGTCGGCCGTTCTTCAGTATGTACTCTTCGCAACTGGGCCGGATGGTGCGCTTGGATTCGGAGAGCGCTTCCAGGTCGCCGATGTTGATCTCGACGTCGTAATGCCCGGTGTTGCAGACGATGGCGCCGTCCTTCATCTTCTCGAAGTGGCGCTTGACGATGACGTCCTTCATGCCGGTGGCGGTGATGAAGACGTCGCCGATTTCGGCCGCCTCGTCCATTTTCATGACGCGGAACCCTTCCAGGGTGGCCTTGATAGCCTGGATGGGGTTGACTTCCGTGGCGATGACGGTGGAACCCATGCCCGAAGCGCGCAGGGCGCAGCCCCGGCCGCAATGGCCGTAACCGGCGACCACGAAGTTCTTGCTGGCCAGCAGCACCGAGGTGGCCCGGATGATGCCGTCAATGGACGACTGCCCGGTGCCGTAGACATTGTCGAAGTCCCACTTGGTCTCGGCGTCATTGACGGCGATGACGGGGTACTTCAAGGCGCCGTCGGCGGCCATGGCCCGCAGCCGGTGGACGCCCGTGGTGGTCTCTTCGGTGCCGCCGATCACGCCAGAGATCAGATCCTGGCGTTTAGTGTGCAGAGTCATGATCAGGTCGGCGCCGTCGTCCAGAGTCAGCGTGGGTTTGAAGTCCAGGGTGCGCTCGATGCACCAGTAGAACTCTTCCACGTTCATGCCGTGCCAGGCGTAGATGGAAATGCCGGCGGCGGCCAGGGCCGCGGCGATTTCATCCTGCGTGGACAGCGGATTGCAGCCCGACCAGGAGACTTCCGCGCCGGCCGCGCGCAGGGTTTCCACCAGCACCGCGGTTTCCTTGGTGACGTGCAGGCACCCGGTGATGCGCTGGCCTTTCAGCGGCTGGGTCTGGCTGTACTTCTCGCGCAGGGCCATCATCACCGGCATGTGGGACTCGGCCCACTCTATCTTCATGCGGCCGGAGGCGGCCAGGGACAGGTCTTTCACCTTGTAGTTCAATCTGCTCTCCTTTCAGTCTAACATGCGGGCGCCGCGGCCGGAATCCGTGCGGGGATCCGGCCGCGGCTGCAAAGAAGTCTCGAGACGGGTTTCGGTTCCGGGCGCTTTAATCCTTCTGCAGTTCGCCGACCATGTCGGTGTGTTCCCACGAGAAATCGTAGTCTTCCCGGCCGAAATGGCCGTAGGCGGCGGTCTTGCGGTAGATGGGACGGCGCAGCTTCAGGCGGTCAATGATGCCCGCCGGCGTCAGGTCGAAGTGCTTTTGGATGAGCTCCAGGATGCGGCTGTCGGGGACCTTGCCCGTACCCTTGGTGTCCACCATGATGGAGACCGGTTCGGCCACGCCGATGGCGTAGGCCACCTGGATCAGGCACTGGTCGGCCAGGCCGGAAGCCACCACGTTCTTGGCTACCCAGCGGGCGGCGTAGGCGGCGCTGCGGTCCACCTTGGTGGGATCCTTGCCCGAGAAGGCGCCGCCGCCGTGCGTGGCCATGCCGCCGTAGGTGTCCACGATAATCTTGCGCCCGGTCAGGCCGGCGTCGCCGTGAGGCCCGCCCACCACGAAGCGGCCCGTGGGATTGATATGGTACTTGATCTGATTCTCATCGTAGAGGTCCTTGGGCAGAATGTGGCGGATCACGTGCTGGGTGATGTCCGCGCGGATCTGTTCCTGGGTCGCCTCGGGATCGTGCTGGCTGGAGATGACCACGGTTTCCACCTTCACCGGCTTGCCGTCCAGGTAGCGCACCGACACCTGGGATTTGCCGTCCGGCCGCAGGAAGGGCAGGATGCCGCGGCGCCGCACCTCGGCCAGGCGCAGGGTCAACTGGTGCGCCAGGCTGATAGGCAGAGGCATATAGGTGGGAGTCTCGTTAGTGGCGTAGCCCACCATCATGCCCTGGTCGCCCGCGCCCGCCCGGTCCACGCCCAAGGCGATGTCGGGGGACTGCTGATTGATGGAGGTGAGGACTGCGCAGGTTTCCCAGTCGAATCCGTATTCGGCGTTGGTGTAGCCGATGTCCCGGATCACCTGCCGGGCGATGCTGGGGATGTCTACGTAGGTCGTGGTGGTGATTTCCCCGCCCACCAGGCACAAGCCGGTGGTCACAAAGGTCTCACAGGCCACGCGCCCGAAGGGATCTTCCTTGAATACGGCATCCAGAACCGCGTCGCTGACCTGATCTGCGATTTTATCCGGATGACCTTCCGTCACCGATTCGGAGGTGAAGATGAATTCTGCCATTCGTGCCTCGCTGGTATGATCTACTGTTTTTGTTTTGGGGTCGTTTTCGACCGTACGCGTCACGCGCCGCGGTCCGGATGTGGGATAAAGGCTTACCGGGAATAATCCCTATGATATACCGTTTTTTGCCGCCTCCGGTTGGCCGGATCAGAAGCCTTCCAGCCGCACCCCCAGGCGGAAGCTCAGGCCGGAGAAGCGCAACTCCTCACTGGCGGGCAGGCCTTCCTGCTCCCCGGCGCTGCGCTGCACCGTGCAGCCGTTGTACATGATCTCGCCCAACACGGCCGAAGAGAGGGCGAAGGGGTATTCTGCGCCGACCTTCAACTGCCAGCCGAACCCGCCGTAGAGCCGGTTGTCCTTGTCGTCGGGATTGCTTAAGTAGTTGACTTCGCGGCTGAAGACGATCTCGTAGCCGCCGGCCAGCCCGGCGTAGGGCTTGACCACCAGAGACGGCAGGAAGTGCACGTCCAGGTGGGCCATGAGGGGCAGGCCGTACATGGAATAGCTGATCTCGGTCAGCTTGGTGCCGGGATCGCCGCTGATCTCGGTCTCCTGCTTGAACCGGCGGATGAACAGGTCCGCGCCCAGGCCGAAGCGCACCCGCTCGTCCACCTGGCGGCCGGACACCACACCGACCATGAACCCGGCCTTGGCCTCGGCGGGATTGTAGCTGCCGGCCTTGATCAACAGGACTGACTGCGCCGCCGCCGGCCCGGCCAGCGTCGCCAGGATGAAGGCCAGCGCCGCGCCATGCACCCATCGCCGCATGGGATACCCTCCACCGGGAGGCGAACCTCCCGCACATCGCTTGATAACGGGTGAGGGTCCGGGATCACACGAAGCTGATCTCGGATTTATCGGAAATGTTGAGCTTCTTGTAGTTGCCCGTGACCAGGGCTTCCCGGCCGATGATGGACCGGGTCAACAGGGCGCATTCCACCTTGGCCTTGTCCCCGATAATGGAATCCTTGATGATGGCCTCGCGGATGCTGACCCCTTCGCCGATAGTGGTGTACGGCCCGATGATCGAACCTTCCACCGTGGCGTTGGGGGCGATGAACACCGGCGGGTGGATGATGTTCTTCTGGCGGAACAGGGCGATGTGATCGCCGTTGCCGAAGTCCCGCTGCAGCAGGTGGCGGTTGGATGACAGCAGGGTTTCCGGCGCCCCGCAGTCGTACCATCCGGCCACCGGGAAAGTGGTGATGACATCGCCCTTCTGCACCATCAGGCGCAGGGCGTCGGTGATCTGGTATTCGCCCTTGGTGGTGATGTTCTTCTCGATGATTTCCCGGATGCAATCCTTCAGCAGCGCGCCGCGCTTGATGAAGTAAAGTCCCACGATGGCCCGGTTGCTGGGCGGGTGGGGCGACTTCTCCACCAGGTCCACGATGCGCCCTTCCTGTTCCAGGACCACGCCGAAGCGGCGCGCGTCCTCCACCTCGTGGATGCCCAGAGTGGATACCGGGCTGGCCAGGACGCCGTCCAGGTCCACTTCAAAGATGGTGTCCCCCAGGATGATCATCACCTCGTCGTCATCGAACTTCAGGCCCAGGTCCACGGCGTGAGCCAGGCCCAGGGTCTGCGGCTGCTCGATGAATTCCAGGCTGAGGTGGGGATAATGTTCCCGCGCCCAGTTCTCGAAGATGTCCCCCAGGTACCCCACCACGAAAACCACGTGGTCAATGCGAGTGCGGATGATCTGATCCATGATGTGGGCGATGATCGGCTTGCCGGCTACGTTCAGCAGCACCTTGGGCAGGGTGTGCGTATGGGGACGCAACCGGGTGCCCATCCCGGCCACGGGGATGATGGCTTTCATGTCGGAGGAATCCAGCGTTGAATTTTAAGCAGGGAGTAACACTAAATTTAAGAAATATTTTCGTTTGAAACAAGCAGAAATTGGAAAAAAAGCACTCATCGTCAGCACGTTGCGTCAGGTCCTAGCCGGGAGATTAGAATCTGCTGCGGCACTGGTGGACGGTTGTCGGTTCGCGCACGACAACGGCGAGACCTGACGCTCACCCTGGACTCCGCCTCTGGTGCCGCGTCAGGTCCTAGCCGCGGTGAACCCCCCTTCCCTGGCACTGGTGAACGTATGAGACCTTGGGTGCGGGGAGGCGGCGAGACCTGACGCGATTATATCCAATCTTTGAATATAGGGATCAAACCTTTCTTGTCCAGTATATAATCTGCTGCACTGGACCAAATCCAATTTTCCGGCTTCTCGGTCAAGCCGTCTTTCACCGGGTTTAAATGGATGTGTTTCAGCTTGAGGCGCAACAATTCCGTATCCTTGATCTCCACGCGATCATATCGGGGCATCCAAACCCCACCCGGAGGGAGTTTTAATTCGCGGGCAACCTGCTGGGCGAGGTACTTTTTGAGATCCCGCATGAAGCCGGATAATTTCTCCTCCGCAACCATCACAATCAAATGGATATGAGTGGGCATTAAAACGTAGCCGACAATCTCCACCTGATACTTTCGGGCATAATAACGGACGGAATCCGCCAGCGCCTCATAGAATCCTGGCACTGCTCCCAGTTTGCGCCAATCCCGAAATGTCGAGGTCACGAAAAAGCAGCAGCCGTGAACGTGGGCAGGATATCGCAGACCCATGGTTTGCGCTCCGGTGACACATGCGTCAGGTCTCGCCGTTAACCGGCTATCGTGAATTCCGTTCACCATTGCCGCAGTATACTGTTCCCCCGGCTAGGACCTGACGCCCCGTGGGCGGCGATTCCGGCAGCGCGTCAGGTCTCGCCGCCCTGCGCAGAACACATACCGTTCACCCTTGCCGCCCCCGGCTTCTATCTCGCGGCTAGGACCTGACGCAACCGGGGCGGCCTCCTCCACATGCTGACTGCTGAGTGCTGTTCACAGTTTCCCCTTCAGCCCCATGATATTGGGGATGGCCACCGGATCCACTCCCTTCAGCGCCGCCAGATGCCAACTGATCCAGTCCACCTTGTGGATCAAGGTGAAGAGTCGTTCCAGGGGGGTCTTCCCCTGGGTCAGAATGGGGATGCCTTCGACCCCCGCCTGCTGGAAGGTTTCGCGCACCGCCTTCATCACCTTCTTGTCCGCCTCGGAGGCTTCCATATCTTCCAGGTACAGGGCCACGGGACGGAAGGTCTCCAGGTAGGCCGCATCCAGGGTTTCCACCAGGTTGTGCAGGGCTTCGGGAACCTCGAAGGGGACCGACATCGCCTTGGCGTTTTCGGCCAGTTGCGCCTGGCAGCGCCGCACGGCCACGGAGGTGAATCCCAGCCCTACGATGATGGGCAGGCGGCGCAGCAGCCGGCGGCCCACTCCCGCCCCCGGGCCGTCCGGATTGCCCCATTCCAGCCGCAGGGAGTTCAGCGGGCGCAGCAGGTTGTCCAGCTCCAGGGCCTGGCCGGGGATGGCCCCGGCGGCCTGCAGTACGCGGATCAGGGGGAAGCTGGTGTACCCCAGGGCGGCCCGCGGCGCCATTCCGGCAGGAATCTGCAGGCGGGGCAGATCCCGGTCCCAGGCCAGCTTCATCAGGGTCCCCCCGGAAGAGATGCAGATCCCCCGGGCGCCGCGATCCAGGGCGCGGGTGAAGGCGGCCAGGGTTTCCCGGGTTTCCCCCGAGTAGCTGGTGGCTACCGCCAGGGAATCCGGCCCCAGCCAGGCGGGCGGCGCCTCGCCCCGGGCCACGGCCGCGGGACGGGACAATTCGGCGCGGTACAGGTTGCACACCAGGTCGGCTCCGATGGCGCTGCCGCCGATTCCCAGGAAGGCAATGTTGGCGGGCGGATCCAGGGCCAGATCCCAGTTCTGCGACATTTCGGCGGCGCGGCTCACCTGTTGCGGAAAGCCGTCCAGCCATTCCCACATACGGTCGGACATTAACCCTCGCGGTTGAACCAGACGGGCAGGTCGGCAAATAATTTTTTCATGGTGGCGACCAGGAAAGCTTCCACTTCGGCGGCGGTGTGGTAGCGGAACGCCTGGCGGGCCACCCGGTGGGCGGTTTCGTAGCTGGCCGAGCGGATGATCTTCTTGATCTCGGGGAGCAGCACGGGGGCCACGGACAGGTCGTCCAGGCCCAAACCCACCAGCAGCAGGGTGGCCAGGGGGTCGCCCGCCATCTCGCCACAGATGGACACGGGGATGCGCGCCTCGTGAGCCGCCCGGACGGTGTCGCGGATCATGCGCAGCACGGCCGGGTGGTAGGGGGTGTACAGGTGGGTGACGTTCTCGTTGGCGCGGTCCACCGCCAGGGTGTACTGCACCAGGTCATTGGTCCCCAGGCTGAAGAAATCGCATTCCCGGGCCAGTTCCCGGGCCATGACCACGGCGGAAGGCACCTCGACCATGATCCCCAGGGGGATGTTGGGGTTGAAGGGCAGGCCCTGGGCTTCCAGGCCGGCCATGACCTCGCGCAGGATGGCGCGGGTGCGGCGGACTTCCGTCAGATCCGACACCAGGGGGATCATGATGCGCACGTCGCGCTGGTAAGAGACCTGCAGGATGGCGGAAAGCTGGGCCCGCAGCAGGTCGTTCAGATCCAGGCAGACGCGGATGGCGCGCCACCCCAGGAAGGGGTTGCTTTCCTTGGGGAAGTTCAAGCCCGGCATCACCTTGTCGCCGCCCAGGTCGAAGGTGCGGATGACCACGCCGTGAGGGTGCATCGCTTCCACCACGCGGCGGTACTCCGTCACCTGCTCCTGTTCGGAGGGCAGCGAGCCGCGGGTCAGAAACAGGTATTCGGTGCGGAACAGCCCGATGCCTTCTCCGCCATGAGTCACCACCGCGTCGGATTCGGCCGGCAGCTCGATGTTGGCCATCAGCCGCACCCGGTGGCCGTCGGTGGTCTGGGTGGGCAGGTCGCGCAGCTCCTTCAGGCGGGTCCAGAAGGCCACGAATTTGCGCCGCTTGGCGCGGTACTCTTCCACGTGCTCCGGAGTGGGATGGAGAACCACCTTGCCGGAATTGCCGTTGATGACCATGGTCTGGCCCGGGCAGACCAGCTCGGTGACGTTTTTCAGCCCGGTGACCGCGGGCACTTCCATGGAACGGGTCAGGATGGCGGTGTGCGAGGTGGCGCCGCCCAGGTTGGTGGCGATGCCCAGCACATGGCTGCGGTCCAGGTGGATGATGTCGGAAGGGGTCAGGTCGGGGGCGATGACCACCACCGGCTTGTCCAGGTCGGACAGGTACTCGTCCTTGACTCCCTGCAGGTTGAACACCAGGCGGCGGGCCACGTCGCGGATGTCGTCGGCCCGCTGGCTGAAGTACTCCCCTTTCTGCGACTTCAGAGACCGGTAGGTGCGCTGCATGATGTCGTGCACCAGCCAGTCGGCGCTGACCTTTTCCTCTTGCATCCGTTCGATGGTCTCGTCCACCAGCATCACGTCTTCCAGGATCAGCAGGTGGGAATCGAACAACCGGGCCACGATGTCCCCGGTGGTCTTCATGGCCATGGCCCGAGTCTTCAGGATGTCCTGCCGGGTTTCTTCCAGGGCGGCGCGGAAGCGTTCGATTTCCCCGGGGACCTGCGCTTGCGTCAGGCGGCGGGGTTCGACCTTCAGGCGGTCCTTGGTGAAGAGGTAGGCCGGGCCGATGGCGATGCCGGGCGAGGCGGGCACGCCTCGCATGATCAGTTCCGGCTGCAGGTCGCTGCCGGCATTTCCCGCAGACTGGAGGGGATGTTCTTCTATCGGAGTGGTCAACTATTCCTCGTAGAATTTATTGGCGAACAGATCGGCGACCGTCTCGACCAGTTCTTCGGCTCCCTCGCCCTCGGCTTCCAGAGTCACCTTGCACCCCTTGGCCGCCGCCAGCATCATGACGCCCATGATGGACTTCCCGTTGATGCGCTCCTCTTCCTTAACGATCCAGAAGCGCGCCTTGGACTGGGCGGCCACCTTGACGATGCGAGCGGCGGGGCGGGCATGCAGGCCCAGGAGATTCAGAACTGTGACTTCCTTACTGATCATGCGTAACGTTTCACCGGCGCCGGTTACGCCGGGTCCATCAAGACGGGGAGAAGACCGGCCAGAACCGTGCCGGTCAGGGTTACATACCAGGGCCAACGTCGCCGGACGGCCGCCACGGCCAGGGCGAATCCCAGGAGGAAAGCCGCGGCCGCCGCGCCTTCCCATTCCCTCCGGGCGAAAGTGAAGCCTACCACGGCCAGCGGGAGCGCCAATGCGATCCCGGCGGTGGTCAATTTCCGTCGCAGGGCCGGCAGGACGCCTCCGGCCAGGTAGCCGCTCAGGTCGGTACCAGCCCGGTAGCCGGTCTGCAGTCCCCACCAGCGCATCCACAGGTGCAGGGGGTTAAAGGCCAGCAGCAACAGGACGGCTCCGGCCAAAGCGGCGGCGGGCCCCGCGCCTCCCAGCAGCAGCGCGCCGATCATGCCGGCGGCGGCGGCTTCCGGTTTCAGCAGTTGCCAGTAAATCTGGTCGCCGATCAATCCCAGCGGGCCGCAGAGGTTTTCCTTGACCTGGACCACGCCCTGTCCGGCCTCGTCTTCGGCGGCGGAACCCCCAGCCAGATCCTGTTCCTGGCGCAGCACCATACCCAGGGCCAGGGAGGCGCAGTAGGGCTGGGAATTGAAGTACCCGGCGTGGCGGCGCAGAAATTCGATGCGCCTCTCGCGCTCAGGAAACAGGGTCCGGGCGGCCGGCAGCAGGGCGAACAGGAACCCCGATCCCAGCATGCGCGGGTAGTTCCAGAACGCCTGAATGAAGAAGGAACGCCAGAAAATGGAGATGAAAGGCAGTCGTGGCATGATCGCCGTATTTCGTTATGGGGCTCCGCCAGCCCGGGAAAATCCGGGGCTCCATGGTTCGACCCCGTAGGGGCCATTGCGGGGCAGGGAGGACTATCTTCCGTCTGCCGGCGGATTCAACCCTGACGGGTGGTTTGCTGCGCCCGCTCGTGCTACCCTGCCAAGCGAAGGAGGGGCTGTGATCCGTTACGAATTGAAGCGAGGAAGGGGTCAATACCCCGCGATCCACAGCCCCGCGGCGGCGGCCGCCGCCGCCAGCGCCGCCCAGGCTCTCTTTCCCGTGATTTTACCCAACAAGGTGATGAAAATGATCCCGCAACCGGCGCCCAGCAGGCTGCCGCGCAGAGTCAGCCCCCAGAATTCCCAGGGTCCGAATCCGGCCAGGTAGGTTCCGGCCGCGCCCATCAGCCCGCGCCCGGCCGCGAACGCCGCCGCCGTCAGGGCCGCGCTGACCAGGAAATTTTCCGCCACGACCCCCAGGTAGAGCCAATTCAGGGCGGCGCGCCGGTCCTGCGTCACCAGGCGGTCCAGAATCGGCAGGTACAGGGCATGCAGGCGCCGGATCCAGACGATAACCCGGCCGCCGGCGTAGGCCATCGGCAGGGACCACAGGAATCCCAACAGCAGACTGAGACCCGTGCCCAGGCCGAAGTCCGAATGCAGCGCCGCGGTCACCGCCGACGCCTGCACCGCCCCCTGGTTGCCGTCGGGGAAGGTGCGCGCGCCCACCGGGATTTCGGCCATGAACAAGCCCTGATAGAGCAGCCCCACCAAGGCTCCCAGCCAGGGTTCGCCCAGAGCCCATCCGGCCAGCAGGCCGCCCACCAGCGGCTGGCTGACCATCACCTGGAAGGCCGCCGTGGTGTCCAGTCCCACCAGCCCGCCCACCAGGGCGATCCGCAGGATCTCGAGCACCGCTCAGGACCTCCGGTTCAGCAGCATGCCGGTGAAATCCCGCAGCTCCCGGGTGGATTCCGGGTGCGGGAACCGGTCCAGCATCTCGTTGGCGCGCCGGTAGGATCGTTCGATTTCCGCCTGGGCCTGGTCGAAGATGCCGCTTTCCCGGAACAGCCCCTGCATCTCCAGCAGCATGTTCGGGGTTACGGCCGGAGCCGTCAGAATTTCCCGCATCCGCCGGCGGTGCCCGGCGTCCGGCAGTTCCGCCGATTTCACCATCAGGTAGGTTTTCTTGCCCGCCGACACGTCCGACCCGAAGGTCTTGCCGATGACCTCCTCGGATTCGACGATGTCCAGCAGGTCGTCCTGCACCTGGAAGGCGACGCCGATGACGTCTCCATACTGCCGCAGGATATCCACTTCCTCTTCCGTTCCGCCGCCCAGGATGGCGCCGATCTGGGTGGCCATGGTGATCAGCCGCCCGGTCTTTTTGCCGATCATGCGGAAGTATTCCGGCAGTGTGACGTCGTCGCGCCCCTCGAATTCCTTGTCGAAAGCCTGGCCTTCGCACACCTCGATCACCCCTTCGGTGAACAGGCGGAAGACCGGGCCCAGGTAGCGGGGAGGCACTTCCAGCAGTTGCCGGTAGGCCAGGCCGATCAGCCCGTCGCCGGCCAGAATGGCCACCGATTCGTCCCAGCGGGTGTGCACCGTGGGGTGCCCGCGCCGCAGGTGGTCGTGATCCATGATGTCGTCGTGCACCAGGGTGAAATTGTGCAGCAGTTCGATGGCCACGGCCGCGCTCATGGCCGCCTCCGGGTCGCCGCCCACGGTGCGGGCGGACAGCAGCAGCAGGGTGGGGCGCAGGCGCTTGCCCCCGATGCTCAGGAAGTACCGGATCGGCTCATATAAAGATCGCGGTTCGACCTGCGGTGCCGCGATCAGCAATTCCTCGTCCACGCGGCGCTTCAGTTGCGCCACTAACTGGGTGAAATCGGACAACGATGCATCCTTCCGCTATGGTGACTCTAAAATAGTTTCAGCAGAGGGGTAAGTCAAGGAAAATCTGGCTCAATTTTGCTCTTCCGGCCTCGAAGTGCTTGTTTTTCCCCTTGAATCTTGCTATATTATACGCGCAAAACCCGCGTGAAGATCTTACGGCAAGGAGCCGGATGATGAAATTACTCGTTATGCTCGCTCTTCTGGGCTGCGCGGCCGCGGCCGCCGCGGCCCCCCAGGTCGAATTTCCCCCCACGGGATTCATCCCCGGCTGGAAGGCCGACCACCCCGCCCGCTACCGCACCACCCTGGATATGTTCGGCTATATGAACGGCGGCGCGGAGCTTTACCTGGAATACATCTTCCGGGAACTGCGGACCCGCGAATACCACCGCGACGGCGGCGATCTGACCATCGAAGCGTACCGTTTCGACCGGCCCGAGGACGCCTACGGTGTTTTCAGCCTGGATACCTCCGGGGTGGAAGTGGAAGGGCTGGGCCAGGGATGCCGGGCGCCCGATTCGACCCAGGGGGGAACGCTGCGCTTCTGGAAGGATGTCCACTACGTGCGCATCTTCGCCTGGCAGTACCGTCCCGAGCTGGGGGAGGTCATCATGGAAGCCGCCCGGCGGATGGACCGGAGCCTGGATTCGACCGGCGCGCTGCCTCCCTGGCTGGAGGCGTTGCGCGGCGCGGATCTTGACCCCGTGTTCGTGCGGGGGTCGCTGGCCCTGACGCAGGTGGCCGGGTCCCTGGCGCCGGAAGATCCGCTGTTTAACCGCAACACCGGCGGCGCCTGGATCCCTGCCGATTCCGCCGCGGGGATTCCCGCCTGCCTGCTGCTGCGCTACGCCGATCCGGAAGAGGCCGGGAACGCCTTCGAGCAGACCTGGCAGCGGTTGTCCGGCGGCGCGGAAGGCGTGGCCATGGGACGGCAGCGCGGCCTGGCCCGCGGTCCCCGGGGGGTGGCGGGATTGGAACTGGCCGGCGAAGCCATGCTGTGGGTCCCTCGCGCGCCCAACGAGGAAGCCTGCGCCACGGCGCTGGACCGGGTCAAGGAGGCGTGGGGGGAGGAATAGGCCGCTGAGTCGTCAGAATCGCCGATTGCCGCGGATTTCACGGATGGCGCCGATGAAAGAGCATCCCTGGAAGGGATGATACAATGGTAGCCGGGGGTGCAACCCCCGGAACAGAATGCTCCCTATCCTCCTCTTTTCCGACCCTGAGGAATAGTACCCAGCCTTGAAAGGCTGGGCTACTGTCCTTCGATCCCCTGAAGGGGATATGTCGCCGACTGCACCCACTTCAGTGGGTTGCAGGACAGTAGCCCAGGGTTTCAACCCTGGGGAAAAATGGCTGACTGATTTCATGGAGACCGCCATGCGCCGGCTGTGGCTGATACTGTACCTGCTTGCTCCTATTGGGTGCTGGGCGCAGGAGTTCACCTTCCGGCAGGAGTTCGACACCATTCCGGTGGAGATTGATGGCTGGCGGCCGTTCGTGCCATGGTTGGGGGGATTATCCTACGCCAACCCTGATTTTGCCGATTTGGACGCCGATGGGGATCTGGATTTGCTCATTGCCTCCGGTTATCCCATCTTGTACATTGCCAACATGGGCACGGTGAATACTCCCGCATTTGTCTATTCCTCGACAGCCAACGGCAATTTGATAACCGACGGAAATGCGGCAACGGCCATTTGCGACATTGACAACGACGGGGATTTCGATCTGTTTGCCACCAGCGATGAGAGAGTATGGTTTTTCGAGAATATCGGAACCCCGGCGAATCCCGCTTTTGAACTGGTCACCGATTCATTGGAGCAGATCATCTGGTGGGCCATGGGCCTTGACTTGGTGGATATTGATGCCGATGGGGACTTTGATTTGTTCACCGGAACCGGGATTGGGACCATTCGCTTTTACCGCAACATCGGGACCCCGGACAGCTTCTCTTTCCTGCCCGAACAGTACATGTTCGAGAACATTAGTGTAGGCGATGACTCCGACCCCTGTTTCTGCGATATTGATGCCGACGGAGATTATGATCTGTTCATCGGCAATCAATCCGGTAAGATCTACTTCTACCGCAACGCGGGCACGGCCCAGCAGGACAGCTTCACCTACGTGACCAATTACTACAACGGGATAGACGTGGGCAGCTACGCCTCCCCCGAGTTCGCCGACCTGGACGGGGATGGGGACTTCGATCTGCTGGTGGG
>QZKQ01000068.1 GCA_003599535.1 Candidatus Zixiibacteriota bacterium
AGGAGCAGCAGTATCAGCGCGATCTTCATGCCGTCAATATACGGCACGGGGGCGGGAAAGTCAAGGGGAATCTCATCCCCGGAACGATTTTTCAGGCGAGATGCTGACTGGCAGGGCGCCGATCCCACGGGTAGGCAGAAATGCCTGTTCCACCGGCGTGATCATCAAAAACGAAGAGGCCATCCCCCCGGGGGACGGCCTCCTTGCTTTTTCACGCGGAAGCGGGTTTACCGCGCCGCCTTCATCGCCGCGACCAGCCCGTCCAGGTCCTTGCGGGTGCGCTTCTCGGTCGCCGCCAGGAGGAACATCCCCTGCCAGGCGGGATCGTACTGTCCCAGGTCGGGACCGGCCAGATAACCGGTTTCGGCCAGGCCGGCCAGCAGCGCCTTTACGTCGCCCTCGTACTTCACGGGGAATTCCTTGAAGAACGGCTGCTTCCAAGGGAGGCTGAAGCCGGGCAAGGCGGCGATCTGGTCGGCCAGGTAGTGGCTCTTCTGCAGGCACAGTTCGGCCATGTCTTTCAAGCCCTGCTCGCCCAGCAGTTCCAGGGCGATGCAGGCGGCCAGGGCCACCAGCGCCTGGTTGGTGCAGATGTTAGAGGTGGCCTTATCGCGGCGGATGTGCTGCTCGCGGGTTTGCAGGGTCATGACGTAGCCGCGCTTGCCGTGAACGTCGGTGGTGGCGCCGATCAGCCGTCCAGGCAGGCGGCGCACCAGTTCCTTCTTCACGGCGAAAATGCCCAGGTACGGCCCGCCGAAATTGACGCTGTTGCCCAATCCCTGGCCTTCCCCAGTGACGATGTCGGCGCCCAACTTGCCGGGCGGTTCCAGCAGCGCCAGGGAGATGGGGTCGGCGGATACCACCAGCAGGGCGCCGGCGTTATGAGCCAGCCCTGCGGTCTCGGCCACATCCTCGATGTAACCCAGGAAATTGGGGCTCTGCACCACCACCGCGGCGGCGCTGGAGGCGTTCCGGCGGAGGTAGTCCGCGTCGGTCAGGCCACCAGTCAGGGGCGCGAGGTCCACCTCCAGGCCCACGGAATGGGCGTAGGTGTGCAGCACCTGGAGGTAGTGGGGATGCAGCCCCCGGCTGACCAGGATCTTGTCGCGCTTGACCTGCGCCTGGGACACCAGCATGGCCTCGGCCAGCGAGGTGGCGCCGTCATAGTGCGAAGCGTTGGCGGCGTCCATGCCGGTCAGGCGGCAGATCAGGGTCTGGTACTCATAAATGGCCTGGAGCGTCCCCTGGCTGACCTCGGCCTGGTAGGGGGTGTAGGCGGTGTAGAATTCGCTGCGGGCCAGGATGGCGCCTACCGCCGCGGGGACGAAATGGTCGTACGCCCCGCCGCCCATGAAGCAGGCGGCATTGCCCGCGGAGCGGTTGGACGCGGCCAGCCCCTTCAGGTATTCCAGGGCTTCCAGTTCGGACAGCGGCGCGGGCAGGTTGAGGGCGCGTTCCAGGTACAGTTCGGGGGGAATGCAGGGAATCAGCTCCCGAAAGTCCTTTACCCCGATTTTTTCCAACATCTCCCGCAGATCGTCATCCGTCTGGGGTAAAAAGTGCTTCATCAATGTTCTCCCAGCGTGGCTTGATACTGCTCGGCGTTCAGCAGGTCATCCTTATCGGCCGGATTGGCCATGCGGATCTTGATCATCCACCCCTGGTCGTAGGGGCTGGTGTTGATGGCTTCGGGGCCGTCCTCCAGGGCGCCGTTGATCTCCACGACTTCCCCCGATACCGGGGCGTAGAGGTCGCTGACCGCCTTGACTGCCTCGATGTTGCCGAAGGCTGCCCCCTTGTCCACGGTCTGGCCAGGCTGGGGCAACTGCACGTAGACGATATCCCCCAGTTCCCCCTGGGCGAAATCGGTGATGCCGACGACGGCGAGATCCCCTTCTATGCGGATCCATTCATGGGTTTTGGCATAGAGCAGATTGGCGGGAATATCCATGCGTTCCTCCTTACACACAGTTATTTCATGTATTGGGTTAAAAATCCGGTGGTGGCCCGTCCGGCGATGAATTCCGGGTGGGCCAGGATTTTCTTGTGCATAGGAATGGTGGTCTCCACGCCCTCGACCACCATCTCGTCCAGGGCGCGGCGCATCCGGGCCAGGGCCTCACTGCGGTCGCTGCCGTAGCTCAGCAGCTTGGCAATCAGGGAATCGTAGTTGGGCGGGATGCTGTAACCGGCGAAGGCGTGGGAATCCACGCGGATGCCGGGACCGCCGGGGAAGTGCAGCTCTGTGATCTTTCCCGGTGCGGGGAGAAAGTTCTTTTCCGGGTCTTCGGCATTGATGCGGCACTCGATGGCGTGCCCCTTCAGGCGGATGTCGCCATTCTTCAACCCCAGGTCCTGACCGGCGGCGGCCAGGATCTGGTACTTGACCAGGTCGTGGCCGGTCACCAACTCGGTTACCGGGTGCTCCACCTGGATGCGAGTGTTCATCTCCATGAAGTAGAAATCGCCGCTGCTGCTGTCCAGCAGGAATTCGATGGTCCCTGCGGACTGGTATCCCACGGACCGCGCGCCCTCGACGGCGGCTTCCATCAGCCGTTTGCGCAGTGCGGGCGACACCACCGGCGAGGGGCTCTCTTCGATCAGCTTTTGGTGGCGGCGCTGGATGGAGCAGTCGCGCTCCCCGAAGGCGAACACCTGGTCGCCGGGCAACCCCAGCAACTGTACTTCTATGTGGCGGGGATTCTCCAGGTACTTCTCGATATAGAGATCCCCGTTGCCGAAGCTGGATTCGGCTTCGGCTCGGGCCATCTCAAAGTTCGATTCCAGGGCGTCAACGCTGCGGACGATGCGCATCCCCCGCCCCCCGCCGCCGGCGGAGGCCTTGATGATCACCGGGTATCCGATGGCTTCGGCCAGGCGGCGCGCTTCCTCGACTTCCGCCACCACCCCTTCGCTGCCGGGCAGTACCGGCACCCCCACCGCCTTCATGGTCTTCTTGGCGTTGGCCTTGTCGCCCATCAGGATCATGGTTTCCGGGCGGGGGCCGATGAAGGTGATGCCGTGCATGGAGCACATTTCGGCGAAGTCGGAATTCTCGGCCAGGAAGCCGTAGCCGGGATGGATGGCGTCGGCGCCGGTAACTTCCGCGGCGGCGATCAGGCGCTGAGGCTTCAAATAGCTTTCGCTGGCCGTCGGCGGGCCGATGCAGACCGATTCATCCGCGAAGAACACGTGCAGGCTCTCCCGGTCGACGGTGGAATACACCGCCACCGTGGGCAGGCCCAGTTCTTTGCAGGCGCGAATCACACGCAGGGCGATCTCACCCCGATTGGCGATCAGAATTTTCTTGAACAAGCGAGGAGATCCAACAGGCTAAGGTGGTGTTCCAGGTCGGATTAACCCGTGACTTCAAGGGTAAAGAGCGGCTGATCGAATTCCACCGGTTGGGCATTTTCCACCAGCACCTCGACGATGCGCCCGGCGAATTCCGATTCAATCTCGTTCATCAGCTTCATGGCCTCTACGATGCACAGGACTTGGCCCTTGTGCACCATGTCGCCCACCTGGACGTAGGGGTCGGCATCGGGCGAGGGGGAGGTGTAGAAGGTACCCACCATGGGCGACTTGACTTGGCGGGTGTTGCGGCCGGCCGCCGGGGCGGCCGCGGCCGCCGCTTCCGGCGCTGAGGGCGCGGGCGCCGCCGGAGCGGATCCATGGTAAAATCCCGCGGGCAGCATCATGCCCATCTGCTGGCCGTTGCCGGGCGCCGACTTGGTCAGGCGGATCTTGCGTCCCCGGTCATTGATTTCAATTTCATTGATCTGGCTGTTCTCCAGGAGGCGCACCAATTTTTTAATCTCGTTATAATCGAGCATGGGGCTCTCCCCGGAATTATTTTCGATCATCATTTTGCCCGTTCAAGATAGGTGTTGGTGCGGGTATCCACCCGGATCAGGTCGCCGATTTCCAGGAAGAAGGGCACGGTGACCACGGCCCCGGTCTCCAGGGTGGCGGGCTTGCCGCCGCCGGCGGCCGTGTCGCCCTTGACCCCCGGCTCCGTCTGGGTGATCTTCAGGATGATGAAGTTGGGCAGTTCGAAAACCACCGGTTCGCCGTCCTCCTTGACCCGGATGTCGCAGACTTCGCCTTCTTTCAGGTACCGGACCCGGTCGCCCACGATCTCCTTGGGGACATGGACCTGCTCATAGCTTTCCGTGTCCATGAACACGAAGTGTTCGCCTTCCGGGTAGAGATACTGCATGTGCTTTTCCTCGGTGCGAACGACGTCAATCTTTTCGCCCGAACGGAAGGTATTTTCGATGACGCGCCCGGTCTTCAGGTTCTTCAGCCGGGTGCGCACGAAGGCCACACCCTTGCCGGGCTTGACATGCTGAAACTCCACCACGGAGTACAGTTCATCTCGGAACTCGATAACCAGACCATTGCGTAAATCGGCTGTCGTCGCCATAATCTGCTCCAGAAAAGATGGGCTTTTAGTGGTTGGTGGCTGCAAGAAT
This sequence comes from Candidatus Zixiibacteriota bacterium, assembly GCA_003599535.1. Classification (GTDB taxonomy): domain Bacteria; phylum Electryoneota; class B3-LCP; order B3-LCP; family B3-LCP; genus SURF-9. Next base: position 4,479 of record QZKQ01000068.1, read on the forward strand.
TACGGGGCTCCCGATCCCTCTTCAAAGAGGTTCACGTACGCCTCGTGGAAAGTGTTGTTGTACTGCCATTGCGCCTTGATGGTATCGGCCACGCCGGTGTTGCCGGCCATCGGCCAGCCGGCGCCGAGCTGGAAGTGCTTGTAGGCCAGCAGGTAGTGGTATTGGTAGCCGCCCGCCATCTCCATGTCGTAGTTGAAGAATACCGGCAGGTAAGCGAACTTCTGGCCAAAGTTCAGCGAGACCCAGAGTCCCTGGGTGCCTTCGAAGCGGTCCGGTCCGGCGTAATTGCCGGTGGGGCCGTACTGGCTCGCGACCAGGTATTCATAGTCATGGTAGGCGTCAAGGGTATAGTAACTTTCGGCGTATTCCACGTAGTTCACGCTGTCGGCCGGGTCGGGATCCTGGGAATGGATTACCTCCACGTCGCCATGGGCGGTGAACGGTCCCACGATGAAGAAGAACCGGTACATACCGTCCGACAGGTACTGTCCGTTGCCGATGTAGCCGTTCCAGCCGATCAGCCAGGCGCCCAGCATGGTGGAATCGAGCAGAGTCAGGTTCAGAGTGCCGGACTCATTCTCCAGCCAGATTTTCAACGGGGTGGGTTCCGGCAGCACCAGCTCGATCAGGAGGCGTCCGGACCGGGGGATGAAGGGGTTGGGAAACGCACCCAACAGCACTTCATCATCGGTGGAGGCAATCCCCGCCGGGGTCACTTTCCGGCTGTCCAGATCCAGGCGGTAGCGGGGCAGAACGGACCCGCCGCCGGAGGCCGTCTGGACCAGCGGACCGGAGAGGGCCCAATCCGTGGAATCCACCGACAGGGTATCCCCGAACTCATCGCGCTCAGTGATCCCGGTGAATTGGCGCGGCGGCTCGCCGCCGTTGGTGGGGGTTTCATCCTCGGAGCACCCCATCACAAATACGAAGGCGGCGGACAGAACGATGAGTGGGAGGAGTTTATGCATGGCTGACTCCACGGTTAAAGCCCCAGCAACCGGATGAAATCGGCTTCATCCAGCACCGGGAGGCCCAGGGTGCGGGCGCGTTCCAGCTTGGAACCGGCGCCCGGCCCGGCGATGACGTAATCGGTTTTGGCGCTGACCGAAGCAGCCACCTGGCCGCCCCGTTCGCGAATTCTTTCCCCCGCCTGTTCCCGGGTGAACCGTTCCAGAGTGCCGGTCAGCACGAACGTCTTTCCGGCCAGGGGCAGTTCCCGGGCTGTCTGCCGTTCTTCTTCCAGCCGCACTCCGGCACGGCGCAATTTTTCGATGATCTCCAGGTTTTCGGGAGCCAGGAAGAAGTCGCGGATGGACTGGGCCATGGCCGGCCCGATTTCATGAATGGCCTGCAGCTCCTCCAGGGGAGCGGCGCGCAGGGCATCCAGGGATCCGTAGTGGCGGGCCAGAATCCGGGCGGCTCCGGCACCGACGTGGCGAATGCCCAGGGCGAAGATCAACCGGTCCAGGGGGCGCGACTTCGACCGGGCGATGGCCTGCACGACGTTCTCGGCGCTCTTCTGCGCCATGCGCTCCAGGGGGACCAGCGGCTCGACGGTCAGATAATAGAAGTCGCCGGGATCCCGCACCAGCCCGGCGCGGATCAACTGCACGATGAGTTTCGACCCCAACCCCTCGATGTCCATGGCCCCGCGGGCCGCGAAATGTTCCAGGTTGCGCTGTACCTGCGCGGGACAGGAGAGGTTGACGCAGCGGCGCACCACCTCGCCCTCGGGCCGCACCAGGGGGCTGCCGCAGGCGGGGCAGTGGTCGGGCATGACGTAGGGGGCGCTGTCTTCGCGGCGCTCCTCCAGGTTGACGCTCACCACCTTGGGGATGACGTCGCCCCCCTTTTCGATGTAGACACAGTCTCCCAGGCGCAGGTCCAGGCGGCGGATCTCGTCCTCATTGTGCAGGGTGGCGCGCTTGATTCGGGACCCGGCCAGCAGCACCGGTTCCAGCTCGGCCACCGGGGTCACGGCGCCGGTACGGCCCACCTGCAGGACGATGTCCACCAGGCGGGTGGCGGCGCGTTCGGCTTTAAATTTGAAGGCCGTGGCCCAGCGGGGTGACTTGGCGGTGGCGCCCAGCCGCTGCTGCAGGGCCAAGTCGTCCACCTTGACCACAATGCCGTCAATGTCGTAGGGCAGCTCGTGCCGGCGGCGGCTCCATTTGGCCCAGTATTCCACTGCCTGGGAGGCGTTATCCACAACCTGCCAATGGCTGGACAGGGGAAAGCGGGCCTCCTCCAGCCAGCTCAGGATGCGGCTCTGGGTCCAGCCGTTGCGGTGGGCGTCCTCGAACCAGAGGCCGTAACAGGTAGCCTTCAGGCGGCGGGCGGCGACCACGCGGGGATCCAGGTTCTTCAGCGTGCCGCCGGTGGCGTTGCGGGGATTGGCGAACAGGGGATTCCCCTCCGCCGCGCGCTCGACGTTCAACCGCTCGAAATCCGCCCGCTCCATGTACACCTCGCCGCGCACGTGCAGCACCGGGGACGGCCCGGGGACGGTAAACCGCAAGGGCAGGGACCGGATGGTTTTCAAGTTGGCGCTGATGTCGTCGCCGGTCTCGCCGTCACCCCGGGTGGCGCCGCGTACGAACTGTCCCCCCTCGTAGCGCAGGTCCACGGCGATGCCGTCGAATTTCAGCTCGCAGACGTAGCGGCAGGCGGCGCCGCCCAAGCCTTCCCGCACCCGGCGGTCGAATTCGAAGAATTCCTCTTCGCTGTAGACGTTGGACAGCGAGAGCATGGCCACGGGGTGGCGCACCGGCTGGAACTCAACTGAGGGCTGGCCGCCCACCCGCTGGGTGGGGGAATCCGGGGTGATGAACTCCGGGCGCTCCCGCTCCAGCCGGTCCAGCTCCCGCATCATCTCGTCGAATGCCTCGTCGGGGATTTCCGGCTGGTTCAGGACGTAATAGAGGTATTCGTGCCGTCTCAGTTCGCGCCGCAGGGTTTCGATGCGGTCCAGGACGGTCTGCGCGGAAGCATCTTTGATGGTCATCTTGGTAACAATACACCGGCGGATTCGAAGAGGTGTAATTTAATCAATTCCCCGCCCACATTCAAGATATATTTACCACTTTTGGCATTTTTAGGTCCCCCTGCCGCCAAGAAGCGAACTCCCCGGATGGGGGTGGGGATCCCGCAGAAAAGGCAAACGGCCCTCATGGGCCGTTTGCCTTCACTCCATCGAAATGCGCTCCGGATCTACCACTCGCTGTACTGGTTGTCCCGGTCGCCGCTTTCGCTATCCTCTTCTTCGTGCGGTTCTATGTAAATAGGCGTCTTGTTCTTGGCCGCCTGGATGGTACAATCCCAACACATGTTATCCACGGACAGCCACCGGGTTTCGTTGCCGCAGCTGGCGCAGACTTTTACGGGGCTGCGCTGTCCGCTGGTTTGCCGGGTGCGCTTGCCGCGCTTCCCCCGGTTTTCATTCACCGCTGCCATGATTCCCTCCCCATTATCAGCCGATCAGTCATCGCTACCAAATTTATCCTTTTCTCCATACGGTTCGGTGCCGTAGATCACACGCTGATATTTTTCAGCCTCTCGTACAATTCCTTCTGTTCCGGGGTCAAGTGTTCCGGGATGGTGACGCGCACGTTGACAAACAGGTTTCCCCGTCCCCCGCCTTTTTTGGGCAAGCCCTTGCCCCGGATCTTCAGCCGCTTACCGGACGTGGTGCCCTGTGGCAGTTTCAGGGATACCTTGCCGGAAGGGGCTTCGAATTCAATGTTTCCTCCCAGGGCCGCCACGAAGTCCGGAACCTCCACGTCCAGTTCGAGGTCGCGCCCGTTGATCCGGTATCGGGGGTGCGGTTTGACCTTGAGGCGTACCAGAAGATCCCCGGCCGGGCCGATGCCGTCAGGGGCGGGATGGCCCTGCCCCGCCAGGCGGAAAACGTCCCCCGGACCCAGGCCCGCGGGAATCCGCACCCGCAGAGTCTTGGACCGGGTTATGGTGCCGCTGCCCTGGCATTCAGGGCAGATTCCCTGGTTCGTCCGGCCGAAGCCTTCACAGCGTTCGCAACGCCGGGTCACGGCGATGCGAATCTGTTTCTGCCCCGGGTTGTACAGCTCCTCAACGGTCAGCGGGAGTTCCACCTCCAGATCCGACCCGCGTTCCGGCGCCGGCCGCGTCTGCGCGCCGCGGAATCCCCCCCGCGCCCGGCTGCCGAAGCGCCCCAGAATGCTTTCAAACAGATCCTCGAATCCGCCCCCCTGGAACTCACTCCTCTCATCGAAGGGGCCGTAGCCGCCCTGCTGGGTGTAGGTTTGGTACCTGGGACGGCCCTGCTCCCACCCGGGAGGCGGTGCGTAATCCCCGCCGACCGAGCCGAACATGTCGTACTGACGGCGCTTCTCGGGATCGGAGAGGATACGGTAGGCTTCTCCCAGATCCTTGAATTTGTCTTCGGCCCTGGGATCCTGCTTATTCCGGTCGGGATGCAGCGCGCGCGCCTTGCGGCGATACGCCTGGTGAATATCCTTATCCGAGGCGTTGCGTGCCACCCCGAGTATATCGTAGTAATCTTTGTTCGCCATATCTCTGCATAACTTGCGCACATAGTACGCAAATGTAATATTTTCGGTTTGTCTGCGTCCCGCTGATCCGGTACAGGATCAGCCCGATCCAGCCCGCATGTCAGGGTGAATTTCGCCCCCCGGGAGGCTGGTCGGACGGACCATGCCGCGTGTGGAATAATGCAACAACCATGCCGATGCCGGGATCGGCTGGATTCGCCCCTCCGCCGGATCAGGGAACCGGAATCCTGTCATTATGGCAGGCTTTCGGCGCTATCAATGCCAAAACCGCATTGCACCGTTTGCACTCGAAGCGAACCAAAAGGTTCCCTGCCGCTCCGGCTGCCCGGGAGCGCCTCCGCAGGGGCAGGGAAGCGGCAGTCATGTAGAAATACGGGGAATTCCGGAATAATTAGTGAAATTAGCCGAAAAGATCCGAGACTCGAGGCAGCGCTGGATGGCCGCAGGTTACCGCATGGCATAAAATCGGGGCGGCCCAGGCTGGACCGCCCCAATTCAAGCGGATAAGGATTTCTGCTGAAGGCTATGCAGGCCCGTCTACTCCACCTTCGCCTTCCCCACGTTGACCAGCACGTAGCGTTCGGGGTCGAGGTACTTCCGGGCGACGCGCTGCACTTCCCCGGCTTTGACTGCGGCCAGGCGTTCGGGGAAGGTTTCATAGAAGCGGTAACCCAGCCCCAGCGCCTCCCAGCTTCCCAGCCCGTCGGCGATGCTCTGGTTGGTCTGCCAGGACATCGTGTGCCGGGTGATCTCGTCCTGCAGGGCCGTCTCGAATTCCTTTGCGTCCAGAGGCTGGTCCAGATAAACCTGCAGGTCGGCCAGAATGCCCTGCCGGGCGACGGGGAGGTTGGCGTCGTTCACCCCCATCTCGAAGTAGAAGCGGGTCTGCCCCAGGCGGGGAAACATGCGGGTCCACATGCGGTAGGCGATGCCCTTCTCGTAGATCCACTTGTAAAACAGCCGGGTGGACAGCATCCGCTTGGCCAGCACCAGGGGGAGGAAATCGGGATGCTGCACCCCCACCGCCAGCCAGGTGTAGTTAAAGGTGTTCTGATCCTTGGCCTTATCCACGTTGCGGATCTTCAATCCGCCGGCCGGCGCATCCTCCACCAGGGCGATTTTGGGGACCTTGCCCGCGGGCAGCCCGGCCCACAGCCGCTCCAGCCGCCCCTTCAGCTCCTGGACGTCGAAATCCCCCGACGCGGCCACGATGACATTGCCGGGAGCGAACGCCTTGCGGTAATGATCCCGCACGTCACCCCGGGACAGCTTGCCCACCGCCTCCTCCACCCCCACGACGGGATGGCGGTAGGGGCTCTTCTGGAACAGGTCCCCGGTGACTTCGCGGTGGGTCAGTTCCCAGGGTTGATCCTCGATGCCGCGAATGGCCTGCACCTGGTCGTCGCGGGTCTTGGCGAATTCCTCTTCCGGGAAGGTAGGGTGGAAGAGCATCTGGTCCAGCAGATCCAGGCCGCTGTCCAGCTTGTCCGCCAGCCCGGTGAAGCCCGCCTGGAGGTAGTCTTCCGCGGCGTAGTTCCACAGGCTCAGGCCCAGGCGGTCGCGGGCAGTCTGGAGGTCGGCCCGGGTATACTTCTGGGTGCCCTTGTCCAGCAGCTCCGCGGTGAGCCAGGCGACGCCCGGCTGATTCCCTTCCAGCCACTGGCCGCCGCGCACGAAGGCCGCCACGCAGGCGGTGGGCGATGAATGATCTTCGTGCAGAATCAGGGTCAGGCCATTGGGCAGTTTGTGGTACAGCGTGGGGACGGCGGCGACGGCTTCCTGCGCTCCCCCTTCCCGGAAGCTGTAGCTTGCGGCCAGGGCGGAGTAATCGGAAGCGGGGTGATCCGGGGATTCGATCAGCGACAGGGTGGCGTTGACGGGGTCCAGGTATTCCCGGGCGACGCGCTGCACGTCGTCGGCGGTGACGGCGCGCAGCAGGGCCGGGAGTTGCGTCGCCAGGTGCGGGGCCCGCTTGACGTGCGCCTGGCTCATGGCCTCCGCCTGCCCGCGGAAAGTCTGCCGGATCATGATTTCATTGGCGATCAGCTTCTCCCGGGCGGCGGCCAGCTCCTCTTCCGTGATCCCTTCCAGCGCCAGCCGGCGGGTTTCCGTGAAGACGCGCTTCAGCGCCTCCGCCTCGTTGGCGGGGTCGCAGCGGAAGCCGACGTACAGCAACCCGGCGTCCCGCATGAAGTCCGGCGAGGCGTAGACGTAATGCACCAGGTTGGAATCCACCTTCAGGGCTTGATCCAGGCGGGAATGGGACCCGCCTCCCAGGAGATGGGCCATGACCTGGAGGGCCGGCCCGTCGGGATGGGCCGCCGGGGGCAGGTGGTAGCCCATCATGGCGTAGGCGGCCGTCACGTTCATGGTGTCAGCGGTCTGGCGGAAGGCGGTCTGGGGCGGTTCGATCCGGCCCTGCTCGAAGCTGATGCGCCCGGCCTTATACCCGCCGAAGTTTTCCCGGATGGCCTTAAGCATCTCCCCGGTGTCAAAGTCCCCCACCACGGTCATGACAATCTGGTTGGGGACGTAGCGCTCCTCGTAGAAGGTGCGCAACTTGTCGAAGGTGGCGGTCTGGATGACCTCGGGCGTGCCGATGGTAGTGGGATAGTAGGGGCAGTTGGTGAAGGCCGCCCGCATGAGCCGTTCGTAAGCCCAGCCTTCAGGGTTGTCGGCATAGGACATGTTGTACTCTTCCATGACGATGGTGCGCTCCTTCATGATGTCCACGCTGTCAGGCTGCAGATCCATCATGAAGTCGGCCAGGCGCCACAACGCTTCGGGGAAGTTCTCCCGGGGCACGGTCATGCCGTAGGCGGTGCCGTCGTCATAGGTGTAGATGTGCTCTTCGCCCAGCACATTCATGCGGCGGCGGAATTCGGTCTCGCCCTGCTTTTTGGATCCACCCCGGGCGATCAGGTGCTCGTAGAAGTGCGACAGCCCGGACAGGTCGGGAGTTTCCGTGCGGCTGCCGCCGTCCACGATGGAGAAGAGCGAAATCAGCGGCTTGCTGTGGTCCTCCTTCGTGTAGATGGTCAGGCCGTTGTCCAGCACGGTGAGCTGGAAGCTGTCGGCGGCCAGGGCGGTGGAGGCAAGGAGGATGGTAAGAATCAAGATGACGTGTTTCATGGCGGTTCCGGGTTATGGTAGGATACAAAAGTATGATCAATCAAGCGACCAGCGTTCAAGCCGCTCAGGGGATGCGGCAGGGGCGCCGGTGCGACCGACAGGCAGGGATGCCAATCTCACCGCCCCCGACACCCATTCCCCAACCCTTTTTTTGCCCCCCTTGCGTCCTTTGCGCGAAATTTTTGTGTCTTTGCGTTTTGGCGAGAGATACTTTTCCCCCACCCCCAATTATCTGTGTCTATCTGTGAAATCTGTGGCTGAAATCATTCCCCTGGCCGCCGCACCCTTAAAGTACGGGAAAATTCCATGGAAAGCAACCGGAAAGCGCATTAACTGTTTTTGCCAAGAGTGGTCAAAATAGTTGAAATACTTCTTGCATTATGTTTAATTGATGGGTATATTTTGCCGTTTATTCTACCCTTGTTATTCTGGGGTTTTTCCATGCGCGACATCGTCCTGGTCCAACCGCACGAAGGGGCCTACAACAAGATCATGAAGCCCTGGGTGCCGCTCTCGCTGCTGGCCACGTCCGTCAAACTGGAGGCGGAAGGTTATCCCATCACCGTCATTGACCAGCGGGTGGACCCCGGCTGGAAGCATACCCTGATCCGGGCCCTGGAACGCGACCCGGTCTGCGTCGGCGTCACCTCCATGACCGGGTCGCAGATCCTGGGAGCGCTGGAAGCCTCGAAACTGGTCAAGGAGCACAGCCGGGTTCCGGTCGTCTGGGGAGGCGTGCACGCCACCCTGTTTCCCGAGCAGACCCTGGAGCACGAGCTGGTGGACGTCGTGATCAAGGGTGAAGGCGAAGAGACCTTCTACCAGTTGGTCAAGCGCCTGGAACATGGCGGGCCTTACGACGAACTGGCCGGCGTCGCCTGCAAGACCACCGATGGCATACTGGTTAACCCCGACCGGTCCTTCCTCGATCCCGACACTCTCCCCCACCCCCCCTACCACCTGGTGAACCTGGAACCGTACATCCACCAGTACTTCAGCGAAAAGCGGGTCATCGAGGTGGAATCGTCGCGCGGTTGTCCGCACCACTGCGGCTTCTGCTACAACCTGCCCTACAACAAGCGCACCTGGCGGCCTCTAAGCCCCGACCGGGTGGTGGACCGCCTGGCCCTGTTGATGGACCGTTACGGCCTGACCGCCTTCCATTTCCTGGACGACGCCTTTTTCATTGACCGCGGTCGGGCCGACGGCATCATGCGGCGCCTCATAGACCTGAAGCTGGAGCTGCGGCTGGGCTTCCAGGGCATCCGGGTGGACACCCTGGCGCGCATCAGTGATGCGGAACTGGACCGCCTCTACCAGGCCGGCGGCCGTTTCCTGCAGTTCGGCGTGGAATCGGGGTCGCCGCGCATCCTGGAGATGATCAACAAGCGCATCAAGGTGGACGAGGTGATCACCCTGAACCGCCGCCTGGCCAAATACCCCGACCTGATCCCCTACTACAATTTCATGTGCGGCTTCCCCACGGAAACGAAGGAAGACCTGTTCCAGACCACCACCCTGGCCTGGACTCTGCTGAAGGAAAACCGCAAAGCCCTGATTTCCCCCTTCCACCACTTCAAGCCCTACCCCGGAACACCCCTGGCGGACCTGATCCTGAAAGACCGTTACGACTACCCCAAGACGCTGGAAGAGTGGGGCTGCTTCGACTGGACTGAGGCGCAGACTCAGACCCAGGACCCCGGCGCGGCGCGGTTGTTCAAACGGGTGGAGCTGGCCTCCATCTTGGCTGACGGAAAGATGGAAGCCCAATCGGATTCGCCCGCCTTCACCGCGCTGGCGAAAATGTACCGGCCGGTGGCGCGCTTCCGCCTGAGCAATAATTTCTATTCGATGATGCCGGAGGCGATGCTGTTCCGGTAATCGCGGAAGGTCCAAAAAGCAAGAGGCTGTCCCGATGCGATTGGGACAGCCTCTTTTTACTCGCTCCGTGAAGGAGTGGGGGTACTTACTTCGTCAGGACCATCTTGGCCGAGGTGGTGACATTGCCGGCGGTCAGGCGATAGACGTACACGCCCGAAGTCAGGCCGGAGGCGTCGAAGGTCACGTCATGG
>QZKQ01000093.1 GCA_003599535.1 Candidatus Zixiibacteriota bacterium
GGCGGGTCTGCCTTCCGGAGTGTACCTGGTGAGGCTTCAGGCGGGAGGGGTGGTTCAGGTGCAGAAGCTCGTCCTGCTGAAGTAACTTTCCAACTTTCCAACCAAAGAAAAGGGCGGCGTCACCGGTGACGCCGCCCTGTATGTTTGCTGTAAGTTCTCAACAGTAAGCTGTCCGCTTTTTTCACGGGTCCCGCGAATCAGGTATCCCGTCCCCCTCCGCGGCCGGCCTCACGCCAGGCTCTTCACCGCCTCGATGATCTTGTCGGAGGAGAAGGGCTTCTTGATGAACAGCCGGGCGCCGCATTCCATGGCTTCTTCGGCCTGGCGGCGGTAGGGCGCGCCGGTGATGACGATGATTTTGGCTTCCGGCCGCCGCTTCATGATCTCCCGGGTGGCCTCGATGCCGGTCATGCGCGGCATCAGGATATCCATGATGATGATGTCGTAGTCCCCGTCGGCGGCCAGCTTGACCCCCTGGTAGCCGTCGTAGGCGGCGTCCACTTCCCAGCCTTCCAGCCGGAACAGCTCCGCCAGGTAGTTGCAGATGTTCTCCTCATCATCCACGACCAGGATGCGATGCTCCACCGTGACCTCCCATGGATATTCCTGTCGCGCGAAGCGGACGGATGACTCCGGACCCGCGGCCCCGTCACTATTCTGCTGCAAAAAACCGGCCAGCCCTTGTGCGACGCTTAAAGCCCGCAAAATGCTGCATTTGCCGTTAAGGGCGGGTAATTTTTGCCCGGTCGGGTGGCGGTTTTCCGCCGGGGATCTGGGCCAGCGGGAAGTCCGGGCCCCGCAGGATCAGCCGCTGGTCGGGCGAAATCTTCTTCAGCCGCCGCTTCTCCCCGGACGGCAGGCGCAGCTCCAGGGATACCGGTTCGGCGCTGTTTCCCAAGCCGAAGTAGGCCACCGCGGATTCCTGGGAGGTTGTCCCCTTGCCCCCCTGGATCTCGCGCACCTGGAGATCCCGGCCGCGGCGCAGCACCAGCCGGGTGCCGTAACCGCCCCCGGGGATCTGCAGCTCGACCTCCAGCCAGTGGTGGTCTCCCCCCCGGTTGCGGTACACCCGCACCCCTTGGGACGAACCCACTGCCAGGTCCAGGTCGCCGTCCCGGTCGAAGTCGCAGAAGGCGCAGCCCCAGGCGTTGGTCATCCGCACCCCCGCCAACCAGGTGACGTCCCGGAAGCGGCGCCGGGGCAGCTCGTTCAGGTACAGAAAGGAGCGCCGCCCGGGGTAGATGGAGGTCAGGTACAGGTCCAGGTCGCCGTCGCCGTCCACGTCCCCCCAGGCGGGATCGGAATGGGTCTCTTCGTACTTGATCCCCCAGTCCCGGCGCACGTCGGTGAACCCGCCCTCCTGTCGCAGCCGGTTCTCGTAGAGAACGGTGCGTTCGGAAATTTCGATGTAGCGGGGGTGAGCCAGGTTGGCGCAGATCAGGTCCAGGTCGCCGTCGTTGTCGAAGTCGCCCCACTGCGACCCGATGGTGTGCCCCCGCCAGCCATCCCGCTCTTTGCCCGCCAGCCCGTGGAAGCAGGCCTGGTTGGACAGCGCCTTCCCCCCCAGGTTTTCCCACAGGAAATTCTCCTGCAGGCGGTAATTGGACACGTAGACGTCCTGGTCGCCGTCCCCGTCGAAGTCGCCCCACTGGACGCCGCGCCCGCAGAGGTTCTCCCCGAAGGGGGGCGCCAGGCCGCTGTCCGGTCCCAGCTTGACGAAGCGCAGTCCCGAAGGCGCGCCGGGGTCGGGCAGATTCAGGTAGAGGAAGTCGGGGGTGCCGCGGCCCAGCTCGGAGCCGGGCAGCTCGTAATTGGCGGCGTACAGGTCGGGGCGGCCGTCGCCCTGCAGGTCGCCCCAGGCGGCCCCTTCGGTGGGGAAGGAATCGCTGAGCACCGCCGCCAGGTCCGCCGCTACCCGGAATTGCGGGAGGCCGCTCCGGTTGTGGCCATGATTCAGGTAGAGCCGGTCGCCGGCCTCCCCCTGGCCGCCGGCCGCGCAGAACAGGTCCAGGTCGCCGTCCAGGTCGGCGTCGGCCCACACTCCGCCGCTGACCCCCTCCCCGGAAAGGCCGCAGCTGTCCGTCACCTCGATAAATCGCGTGCCTTCCCAGTTCAGGAACAGCCGGCTGCCGTTCAGGAGCAGGTCTTCCCAGCCGTCCCCGTCGGCGTCCCCCCAGGCGATCCGCATGGCGGCCACGCCGGCCAGCCCCAAGCTGTCAGTGAGGTCGTCGAACACCGGGCCGTCGTACCCCTGGCGCTGCCGGGCCCGGGTTCTCTGGTCGGGCGCGGCGGCGAAGCTCTCCCCGTGCAGCCGGGCCAAGGCCGAATCGGCGCGGGCGCTCCAGACGCTCCGCACATCCCCCTCGATCAACGCCTGCACGTAGCGGTCGAAGGCCTCTTCCGGCCGCCCTTCCCGTTCCGCGACCACCCCCAGAAGGTAGTGAAACGGGGCGGTGGTGCCGTCATCGTCCACTCCGAAGCCGCTGTGCCGCAGACCGTCTTCCAGCCACAGGCGGGCTTCGGCCAGACGGTTCAGAGCCATCAGTACCCGGGCGGCGTTCAGGCGGGTGCCGGCGTAGAGCTGCTTGCTCTCCATGACCCGCTGCTCCACGTGCTTCAGGGGATTGCCGCGCCAGCCGCGGGCCAGTTCCACCGCCTTGCGGGCCACCGGCAGGAGGCTGTCGGGGCCGGCTCCCTTGTCCAGCAGGTAATGGACGCACCGCTCATAGGGCACCGGATTGTCGGGCTCTTCGGCCATCCAGTTGAACAGGGTCAGGCGCAGGTTCAGGGTATCGCCCGCCTCATTCAGGGCGTGCGCCAGGTAGGTCCAGGCGGTCTCGCGCAGGGGGGAAGCGCGGTGTTCCCCCAGGAAGTCGCGAATGTACGCGGCGCGGGCGGAGGCGTCATTCCAGAGGGGATAGAGGCCTTCGTAGAAGCGGTCGGAAAGCAGGCGGTAGCCGGCGGGGGTGTCGGGGTGGTTGGCGATCAGGCGGCTGGTCAGCTCCTCGCTCAGGAGGCTGTCCTCGATGGCCTGGGCTCCCTCCAGGGCGGCGTCCAGGGTCTCCCAGTCCCAGGGGTAATCTTCCAGGAATTCGGCGATCTCCCGGCGCACCGCGGCGCGGGCGGCCCGCACCAGGATGGTGTCGGTCCCGGCCAGTTGGACGGCGCACTGCCAGTAGCGGGCGAACACTTCCCGGCGCTGCGGGGCCATGATGCGCAGGGCCCAGTACCAGTCCAGCGCTTCGGCCGGGCGGCGGGACAGGCGGCAGGTTTCGGCCAGCTCCCAGGTGGCCTCCTCGTTTAAGGGGTCGGCCTCCAGCACCCGGTTGAAGGCGGCCTCCGCCGGCTCGAACAGGCGGCGGTCGCGCAGGGTGCGGCCCTCGTCCAGCAGGGCCTGGAGGCCCGGGTCGCTGTCGCCGAAGCCCAGGAAGGTCCAGGACCCGGCATCGTGGAACAGCGCCAGGAACAGCGCCAGGGCGAGGATCAATCCCGCGGCCAGCCGGAGGCGCCGGGCCGTCACTGCAGCTCTCCCCGGGCGGAAAAGTAGTCGCGCAGGATCATGCGGTGGTCGAAGGCCATCTCTTCAGGCAGGTCGTCCGGGCCGAAGATCCCTATGTCGGCGGCGTCGTCGGCCGCGGCGGGCATGCCCTGGCCGTCGGCGGTGAACACCGTGCCGATGGTCTGGCCCCTCGGGTCGCGGCGGGGGTCGGAATAGACGTGGAACTGGCGCAGGTTGAGCAGGTCCAGGCCGGTCTCCTCCTTCGCTTCGCGGGCGGCGGCCTGTTCCACGGTTTCGCCGTAGTCCACGAAGCCGCCGGGGATGGCCCAGCCGGGCGGAGGATACTTGCGCCGCACCAGGACCACGCCCCGGCCGTGGTGGATGATGATGTCCACCGTGGGCTTGGGGTTGTCGTGCAGGGGGATTTCCCCGCCGCAGTGGGGGCAGGTGATGACGCGCCGGGCCATGCCGCCTCGTGGTTACAGAATGGACTGCCGTCTCAATCTCCTTAATATAACCCGATTTGGAAAGGAGGCAAGGAAATTTTGGGGAAATGGCGATTGGCTCCTGGCTCCCGGCTGTCGGCTATCGGCTCCCGGCTGTCGGCTATCGGCTCCCGGCTGTCGGCCACTTCGACCTCCGGGTGTACGACACTGCCGGCGGGTGTGACCGTCCCCGCGCCGGAATTTCACATCTCGACGGAATAGCTCTTGCCTCCGGGCGGAAAAATTCGTACATTGATAAAGGAACGGGTCCCTGCCGTATCCCCGGGCCGGTTGCGGGCACGCCTGTACCGGCCGCGACGCTCTTTTCCGGGTCACTCATTCCGGTAATCTCCAGGGCCAGACGACAGCATTGAAGCGATAAACTTGGGAGATACGTAATGAAAGCGCTGCACGCACCGCTCGTTTTATGCCTTCTGTTGAGCCCGCTGGCTCTCCCGGCCGGCGCCGCCGTCATCACGCACACGTATTCCTTCGACGCCCCCACGGTCGAACTCCTCCAGGGCCAGACCGTCGTCATCCTGGACGGCGCGACCACCTGGGGCCGGGTGGGAGCCCCGCTGCTGCCCCAGGCCCCCATCCAGTTGCTGCTGCCCCCCGGCGAAGAGGCCGTGTCCATAGAAGTGCGGACCGCCGCCCCCGTGTCCCTGGGCGACGGGTACCGGGTGTCGCACCGCACTGCTCCCTACCCCCTGTCCCAGGGATCGCCGTCCCAGCCCACTCCCCCGGACCCCGCCATTTATGGCCGCGACGACCCCTATCCCGCCGTGGCCGCCGGCGACCTGCAGACCCAGTTCTATGCCGGCCACGGGCTGGCCTACGCCGCCGCCTTCCCGGTGGTCTACCGCCCCGTCTCGGGGGAACTGGCCTACTATCCCACCATTACCGTCACCATCGAGACCCGGCCCACGGCCCGGGCCCAGGAGGCCTTCGGCCTGCTGAAGCACACTCCGGCCGCCGCCCAGCGCCTGGCCGGCATGATCCAGAATCCGGAGGCCGGCGCCGCCTACGGCCCGGTGCAGCCCCAGCGCCCCGACGGCTGGGACATGCTGGTGATCACCCCGCAATCCTTCACGGCCAACTACCAGCCCTTCGTGGACTACAAGAACCGCAGCGGGATCATGACCACGGTGGTGACCACCGAATACATCTACGCCAACTATACCGGATCGGACAACCAGGCCAAGATCCGCAACTGCATCGTGGACTACTACAATACCCAGGATATCACCTACGTGCTGCTGGCCGGGGACAACGAGCACATCCCCCACCGGGGGCTGCGCTGCGTATCCGGCTATACAGATAACGACATCGCCGCCGACCTCTACTACTCCGGCCTGGACGGCACCTGGAATAATGACGGGGACAATTACTGGGGCGAACCGGGCGAGGAGGACTTCGTGGCCGAAGTGCTGATCGGCCGCTCCTGCGCCGACAACGCCACCGAGATCGCCAACTGGGTGAACAAGACCCTGATGTACCAGACCCAGCCGGTCCAGGCGGAACTGAACACCGGCCTGATGGTGGGCGAGGACCTGGACTGGACCATCTGGGCCTGGGAATACATGGAAGAGATTCGCCTGGGCTCGTCCAATTGGGGCTATACCACCGCCGGCTTCCCCGCCACCATGGCCGTGGATACCCTCTACGAGCGGCCCGGCTATTACTGGTCGGCCATGACCAACCTGCTGCCCAAGCTGAACCTGGGCCCCAACCTGATCAGCCACCTGGGGCACGGCAACACCAACTACGTGATGAAATTCTACACCTCCAATATCACCGATCAGAACCTCACCAACAACGGGACCAACCACAACTTCTTCATCGCCTACAGCCAGGCCTGCTACAGCGGCAGTTGGGACAACCGCAGCACCGGCGGTTCCGTGGGCGCGGACTGCATCTGCGAAACCTTCACCACCATCGCTCACGGAGCGGTGGCGTACGTCTGCAACAGCCGCTACGGCTGGGGCAGCGGCTCCACCACCGACGGCCCTTCCCAGCACTTCAACCGCCAGTTCTTCGATGCCCTGTTCGCCGAGAACCGCCCCATCCTGGGGGATATGAACGGCGATTCCAAGGAGGACTGCATCTGGATGGTGCCTTCCGACAACACCATCCGCTGGTGCTACTACGAACTGAACCTCCTGGGCGACCCCACCATTGATGTGTGGACCGCCGATCCCGGGGAGTTCGCCCCGGTGTTCAACTCCACGCTGCTGCAGGGGTCGCAGACCTTCCAGGTGAGCGGCATATCGCTGCCCGGCGCCCTGGCCACCCTGTCGGTGGACAACGTCGTGATGGGCAAGGCCGCGGCCAACAGCGCGGGGCTGGCCGGCATCGTCTTCGATCAGCCGCTGACCCAACTGGGCCCCATGACCCTGATGATCACCGGGCACAACATGATGCCCTACCAGGATACGGTGCAGGTCATCGCCGCCTCCGGGCCCACCGTGGTCCTCAACTCCTGCCAGATCAGCGACGGGCCGATGGGCAACAACAACGGCCAATGGGATTACGGCGAAACCACGGACCTGTCCATCAACCTGAAGAACGTGGGCGTGGGCCCGGCTACCGGAGTCAACGCCGTGCTGACCACCACCGACACCATGACCACCATTCTTGACGCGGTGGCGGCCTACGGCGCCATCAACGCCGGCGATTCCCTGACGGTGGCCAACGGCTTCCGGGTATCGGTGGAAGGCTCCGTGCCCGACCAGTACCTGGTGCCCTTCACGCTGACCGCCACCGCTTCGCCGGGTGGCCCCTGGTACAGCTTCTTCTCCCTGCCGGTCAATGCCCCGATGGTGGTCGAGGCGGGCGTGGAAATCCAGGACCCGGGCGGCTTGCCCGCCAACGGCCAGTTGGATCCAGGCGAAACCACCACCCTGCTGCTGACCCTGATCAACCAGGGCCACGCCGCCGCCCAGAACGTATCCGTAACCCTGACGGCCAATCATCCGCAAGTGTCCGTGACAGGCAACCCGGGCAGCTACGGGACTTTGAATCCCACCGCCATGGCTACGGATTCCTGGACCGTCACGGTCGGATCCGGCGTGCCCAACACCACCCCGGTCACCTTCACCCTGGCTATCGCCACTCCGGGTGGCTACAGCGGCTCCGACTCCTTCACCTTGACGGTGGGGGACCTGCGCAACATCCCGTCCGGGCCGGACATGTACGGCTATCGCGCCTGGGATAACCTGGACGGCGGGGAAGGGCACCCCTACGACTGGGTGGAAATCGCCCCCGAAGCCGGAGGCCCGGGATCGAACCTCGCCCTGAGCCCGGCCAGCGACCAGACCTTCTCCGTGCCGCTGCCCTTCACCTTCCGCTTCTACGGCGCCGACTTCACCCAGATTTCGGTCTGCACCAACGGCTGGCTGGCCCTGGGTTCGACCACCCTGACCACCGCGATCAACACCACCATTCCCAGTTCCGCCGGCCCGCCCAACATCGTGGCCGCCTTCTGGGACAACCTGACTCCGCAGTACGGCGGCAGCCAGCTCTGCACCTGGTCCGACCCGGCGCAGCACCGCTTTATCGTGGAATGGTACGACTTGGCCCTGTATGGGTCTTCGGCCGCCCGGCAGCGCTTCCAGGTCATCCTGTGGGATCCGGCCTACTACCCCACCGCCGCCGGTGACGGGGTCATCCTGGTGCAGTTCCATACCGTGACCAGCCCCAACTCGGCCACCTTCGGGATCGAGAATGCGGCCCAGACCGTCGGTCTGCAGTACGGGTTCAACAACACTTGGCATCCCTGCGGCTGGCCGGTGCAGAGCGGCCGCACCATCACCTACACCACGGATCTGCCCGGCGCTCCGCCGCCGGTCAGCGTCTCCCTGGCGCCCAACGGCGCGCCGATCCAGATTCCGGCCTCAGGCGGGAGTTTCAGCTTCGACGCCACCCTGGTCAACAGCCTGGCCATCCCCGCGCCGGTGGACGCCTGGATCATGCAGTTGACGCCCGGCGGATCCTGGCAGGGACCCATGCTCGGGCCGCTGAACCTGACGCTGCCCGGCAACGCCGTGGTCGCCCGGTTGCGCAACCAGAACGTGCCCGGCACGGCCGCCGCGGGGATTTACACCTACCGCGGCTACGTGGGGGACTACCCCGGGGTGAAGCAGGACAGCTCGGGGTTTACCTACCTGAAACTCAGCACCGGCGACGGCGCCTGGGTGGAAGGTTGGGCCAACTGGGGCCAGGACTTCGAACCGTACCTGTCGGGAATGGAAACGGCTGCCCTGCCGCAGGCCTGCGACCTGCTGCAGAACCGCCCCAACCCCTTCAATCCCATGACGGCTATCGGCTACCGGCTCCCGGCTCCCGGCTATGTCAGTGTTCGGGTTTATGACACTGCCGGCCGCGAAGTGAAAACCCTGGTGGACGGGTGGCGCGAAGCGGGCAATCACGAGGTGACTTTCGACGGGGCCGGCCTGGCTTCGGGCCTTTACTTCGCCCGGATGCAGGCGGGGGATTACACCGGAGTGGTGAAGATGCTGCTGGTGAAGTAAGCACTCATCCGTCATCGAAAACGGCAGGGGCGCGAGAGATCGCGCCCCTTTTCTTTGGTTGGAAAGTTGGAAAGTTATTTCAGCAGCACGATCTTCCGCGTCTGGACGAAATCTCCCGCCTGTAGCCTCACCAGGTACACCCCGGAAGGCAGACCCGCCCCGTCAAACCTCACCTCATGCGTCCCCGCCGGGTACCACGCCTCCCCTGTTTGTAGGGGCGAAGCGTGCCTCGCCCCCGTCACCCGCCTGCCCGCCGTATCGAACACCTCCAGCCGCACGCACCCTGCCGCCGGCTAATCGGAACGGCCTTGGTGGTAGACGCAGGGCACGGCGGCGGCCGGAGGATGATTCGCCCCCAACCGGTCATGAACCAGCCCGTGCGCTCGAAAGCTCATGCGCGGGGGCGTATCCGCCTGCTGCCAGAAAGCGATGCGATTGGCGTACTGGCCGTTTTCCAGGGTTGAGCAATCTCGGGAGATGTCGCCCAGCGTCGCATCCCGCAGAGTGGTGCTGCCGGGCGGATCGCCGAACAGGTAGTAACCCCTCTCGGTGTCCATGGACTCAATGTAGTCGAACCAGGTCTCGCACAAATCCGTCCAGTACACGCGGTAGAAGGCGAAGCGGAGATTGGAAGCGTGGCGGCGGTAGGGCGGCGCGGTGTAGGGCGAATCGAGATCGGCGAGATGAAAAAACATGGTGTCGGTCATCTCGAAAAGCTGGAATTGCCCGGTCAGCATGTTGGCCGTGACCGTCACCGTATCCACCGGCAAGGACCAGGGCGGGTAACCGGGATGCAGCGTATCCCAGTAGGAGCACTCCAGGAACCACTGGAACACGGTGTCCTGGGGCGAGAGCCCACCGGGTAAGGCTCTGGCGGACATCCGATGCATGAACACCCGGTAAAGGTCGGTGGTATCGGGGTAGGGGTAGTCCATCCACTCAAATCCCAAACCGGATTCGTTGCTGCTGGTGGTGGCGTGGTTGGGGCCTTTGAAGGCCAAGCCAGCATCATCGAGTGCCGGGTCAACCTTCCAGGAGATAATACCGAAGGGGTTGTCCTCTCTGCCTTCCCACTGGCTGAACCAGTAGTACTGGTCTCCATCCACTGCCCAATTGGTTTGGGCGTTGTTCAGAGTCCATTCCGCCTCATAGCGCATCGCTTGTCCCTGGGAGTAGTGCATCACCAGGTACTGCTGCCACTGTCCCGCCGTCAAGATGGATTTCAAGTTGTACCGGCCGAGCAGATCCATCCAGGTCGAAAAGGTTGTATAATCGGCATGGTCGTTGGGGACCAGGTTGGGATGCAGGGCGGCGAAATCGGAGAAGTGCTGGGAGTCCGCTATGGCGGGCGGTTGGAACAGGGTGCGGGGGAAATCGCTGCTGGACAAGCTGCCAGACAGCAGCAGGGAAGCAAATGCCAGCGCGGCCAGAAATCCCGGCCAGAGAGAAGAACGGGGGCGCATGGTTGACCTCCACAGAAGATTGAGGATAACGCGGGAATTACTTCATGAGAATCACCTTTTTGGTCTGCCGATACTGATCCACCTGGAGTTCCAAGAGGTACATGCCGGAAGCCACCGGTGCGCCGCTATCGTTTTTCCCCATCCAGGAGACGTTGTAGCCTCCCGGCATCATGCTTTTGTTATCTATCAGGTTTTTAATGCGTTGGCCGGTGAGGTCGTAGAGGGTCAGGGAGACGTTGGAGGGCTTGCCCAAATCGAAGTGAATGGTGGTGGCGGCGTTGAAGGGGTTGGGATAGTTCTGGGCCAATGCAAACCAACCGGGGTGGCGCTGCAATTCATGCGGGGCCACTGCCGAAGTGTCCCCATAGTCGATCCAGGTCTCCGGTCCGTCAAACAGGTACACGGTGCCTTCGGGATTGAAATCCCAAGCCTTCTCCGCAATCAGCAGTTCATCACAGCCATCTCCGTCCAGGTCGCCGGTGCCCAGGCTGTAGCCGAAGTCCAGCCAGGTATTGCCGTAAATAGTGGCGTCGCACTGGGCCGTGGGGTGGGGGCCTCCCAGCCAAATGCGCACTGCCGCATAGCCGGATTCCCCCCCCGTGCCCGCGAGGTCCCCGTAGCCATCGCCGTTGAAGTCGCCGCAGGTCATGGCATCGACAGAGCGCGAGGAATCTTCATCCCAATTCAGCAGCCAGAGATCCGGCACCGTGTCCATGTCCGCCCCGCCGAAATACACCACGTCGCGGGGGTAGGTGATGCCGGTAAAATACTTGCACAGGGCAATGTCGTCATAGCCGTCCCCGTTGAAATCACGCACCGGGGTGCCGGGGTGATTGCCGTAGGTGGTAAAGGGGATCACCACGTCCGGGATGGTGTCCATGGGGCTGCCCCCGAAGAAGATCCGGGTGGGACCGTTGGAGCCGCGAAACAACAGATCGGAGAATTCATCACCGTTGACGTCTCCCGCCCCATGAATGCTGGCGACATCAACATCATGGACGATATATATCCAGTCTGGAGCGGTGTCCAGTGCAGCCCCACCCCAAAACAAGCGGATGGTGTCCATATCACCGGCAAAGAAGGCCGATTCCAGGACGATCAAATCCTTCCCGCCATCGCCATTGACATCGCCGCAACTGTCCACCAGCCATTCAAAAGGGCTCGACACCATCGGCGCCCAGTAGGTCCAGTCCGGTAGGGTATCCAAGAGATCGCCGCCAAAGAACACATCCACCTTTGCCTGATGATCATAAACCCACTTCTGCGCCGGAATGGCGAAGTCATCCCAGCCATCGCCATTGAAGTCTCCCAAATTCGCGTTGCTCCAATCATACCGCTCGTTATCATAGGTACCTTGAATGGTCAGGAAAGGGATTATGGGCCAGGTGGGACCGCCCAGGTAGAGGTAATTCTTGCCCACATCATTGGCCCAGCCGCCGGCTCCGATGAGCATGTCTTCGTAGCCGTCGCCGTTGAAGTCGCCGCAGGTCATGCTTCCGCCGAAGTAGTCGGCGGGGCCTTCGCCTTCCCACGTACCTACGTGGGTCATCGTGTTCTGGGACCACGCCCCGGCAGTCAGCGCCAGGGCCAGGAGGGAAAGGAGTACGGTGCGCATGGGAGGTCTCCTATGGTCGGTAAAACGAGGGAGAAAAGAGTGCAGCCGGAACAATATACCAACTAAGTACCCCGGTGTCAAGTAAAATCTCGCCGGGGGTAAAAAAAATTGGGGCGGCCACACAGCCGCCCTTCGGTTTACGGTTCACGGAGTACCCCTTCGCAGCCGCCGCAGGCTGGTATCCCTTCCCAGCCGCTCCATGACCTCGAACATACCCGGAGTGGCGGTGCGGCCGGTCAGGGCCAGGCGCGCCGGGTGAATCAGGTCGGCCCGCTTCAGCCCCAGGTCGCCGGCCACCCGGTCAAAGGCGGCCTCCAGTCCCGCCGGCGACCAGTCGTCCAGCGCCTCCAGTTCCTCCGCCAGACGCCGCATCTGCCCGGGCGTGGCCTCCGTCCAGTGCTTGCGCCTGCCCTTCTCGTCGAAGGTGGACGGGTCGCGCAGGAAATATTCCAGCTTCTCGGGAGCTTCCGTCCAGCGCCGCAGCCGTTCCCGGAACAGTCCCGCCAGCTTCACGCCTTCCTCCTCCGAGGGGATCTGCAAGCCTTCCTGCAGGGCCCAGGCGGCCAGGTACGGCTTGATCCCTTCCCACACCTCCGCGTCCGTCCTGGCGGCGATGTAGCGGCCGTTCATCCAGTCAAGCTTGGCTTCGTCGAACACCGCTCCGCTGGGGTTGATGCCGGACACGTCGAAGGCGGCGGTCAGCTCTTCCAGGGACATGATCTCGCGGTCGTCGCCCGGCGACCAGCCCAGCAGCACCAGGAAGTTGCGCATGGTTTCCGGCAGGAGGCCCCGGTCGCGGTATTCCGTCACCGAGGTGGCGCCGTGCCGCTTGGACAGCCGCTTCTTGTCCGGCCCCAGGATCAGCGGCACGTGGGAAAACTGCGGCACCGGCAGCCCCGCGGCCTGGTAGATCAGGATCTGCTTGGGGGTGTTGGAGATGTGGTCGTCCCCGCGGATGACGTGGGTGACGCCCATGAAGGCGTCGTCGGACACCACCGCCACGTTGTACACGGGGGTGCCGTCGCGGCGCAGCAGGATGAAGTCGGAGATGTCGCGGTTGGGAGTGCGCACCTCGCCGTGGACGCCGTCGCGGAAGACGGTCTCGCCCTCGGGGGTGCGGAAACGCACGGCGAAGGGGGCGCCGGCTTCTCGGCGGGCACGGATATCAGCCTCGCTCAGGTTGCGGCAGGTGCCGGGGTAGCCCCAGGATCCGCCCCCCTTCTCGGCCGACTGCTGGTCGCGGGCCAGGGTTTCGGGGTCGCAGAAACAGCGGTAGACGGCGTTCCGGTCCAGCAGGACCTGCACCAGTTTCCGGTGCTCTTCCAGCCGCGACGACTGGAACAACGGCTCGCCCTCCCAGTCCAGCCCCAGCCAGCGCAGGCCTTCGAAGATGGCGGCGGTGGCTTCGGGGGTTGACCGCCGGCGGTCGGTGTCTTCGATGCGCAGCAGGAAGCGGCCCCCGTGGTGGCGGGCGTAGAGCCAGTTGAACAGGGCGGTACGGGCTCCGCCCACGTGCAGGTATCCCGTGGGGCTGGGAGCGAAACGGACGACGACGTCGGACACGGTGGATCTCGGGTTAGGGGATGAATATGAAGGGTAAACCCGGCGGGGGGAGGAGGGGTTCCGGGGAAACCTGATACC
Source organism: Candidatus Zixiibacteriota bacterium (assembly GCA_003599535.1). Classification (GTDB taxonomy): domain Bacteria; phylum Electryoneota; class B3-LCP; order B3-LCP; family B3-LCP; genus SURF-9. Next base: position 13,236 of record QZKQ01000093.1, read on the forward strand.
TTAGGATGGGGGGAGGTAGGGGCGATGCATTTGCCGCAGTGAGTACGATACGCACCTCCTGTCATCTCGTCGTTCCGAAGCCGCAAAGACCGGATCAACCACGCAAATGCTTCGCCCTTAATGGAATGCGCAATTCTCAGATTTCCTTATAATGCGGACTGGCCGGATTATGTTCGTCTTCCTCCCAAGTCGCCGGATTGGTAGCAATGTAATGCCTGATATTTTGACACTCCTGCTCGTTGCGAATGATATGCTCGTAATAATTCCGTTGCCATAACGAAGCGCCAGGTGTAGATAGAATCCGGTTTATCCGGCGGGTGGTCACTGCCTTGAAGCTCTGGATCATGGCGCCCAACGAACCCGCCGGAGGACCACATGCTTCATGAGGGCGAAGCATTTGCGTGGGTAAGTTGACGCTTGGAGGTGGTTTCGTGGGATGATCAGTCACCATAGTGTGCGGTAAGGGTACGGCAAATGCATCGCCCCTACAATCCGCTGCCAAGGACAGCACCAGGATGCCATGAATATGGTTGGGCATGACGATGAATGCATCCAGCTCTAAATGTGGAAAGCCACGTGGCAGGTTTTTCCAAACGAACTGCAATATCTTGCCCGATTGAGTCAGTTTCACCGATCCATTTTGCACCTCCCCTAATCGGCATTCTCGCTGAAAGGTACAAATCGTGATAAAATAAGCGCCGGCTTGGCGGTAATCATATCCCGGAAAGCGGATGGAGCGGCGATGATGGGAGTGACTCGGCATATCGCAAGCTCTCCTTGATAATGTGTTGCTTTACCATGCGGGAGATGTAGGGGCGATGCATTTGCCGTACCGAGTCAGAGCCGCATCTCCCAATGATATTCCAGCCCGAAGCCGCAAAGGTCGGATCAACCACGCAGAT
>QZKQ01000046.1 GCA_003599535.1 Candidatus Zixiibacteriota bacterium
GTTGGTAGCGGTCCCGTCGTTGCGCAGGTAAAACACGTCACCGGGGCTGATGTCGCTATCCCACTCATCCGGATTTCTGCCCACCAGCAGGTCCAGGTCTCCGTCGGCGTCTACATCCGCCAGTTCCGGGGAGGCGTCGTCGCCCACGTCCAGCCCCAGGTAGCTGCTGGAGACCAGGGTCATGTTCGGGCTCTGGGGGGTACCGTCGTTGCGCCAGTACTTCAGGGTGCCGTCCCCCGCCCCGATCAGCAGGTCCAGGTCGCCGTCCCCATCCAGATCCGCAAAGCAGGGATCGTTGAATCCCGAACTGACGTAGGTCCCAAACCAGTTGCTGCTGATTAACTGAAAGGCGTAGCTCTGGGCCGTGCCCACGTTCTGGTAGTACCTCAGGTAGCCGTTGTAGTGGCCGGCGAAGAGGTCCTGATCCCCATCCGCGTCAATGTCGGCCAGTTCCCCGTGAGTGGCGACGATGGGACTGCCAGTGATATCTTTGAGGGTGTCCACCTGAAGGCTGAACTGCGGCTGGTTGGGGGAACCCTGGTTGAGGTAGATGGACGCATAACTGCCGGCGGTCAAGACGTCCAGATCTCCGTCCCCGTCCAGATCCCGGAAGCAGGGATCGGCGCCGTTATTCAGGGCATTGGGATGGGTCAGGGAATCGAAGAAGTTGGTGATGAAGTCGAAGTCGGGGACGGTGGCCGTCCCGCTGTTGCGGAAGTAATTGACCCAGCCGCGCATGTCACTGCAGAAATAGTCCAAATCCCCATCGGCATCGAGATCTGCCAGTTCGGGCGTGGTGCCGTTCAACCCTCCCGCCCAGGGGCAATAGGGCTCCCAGCCATCTACCTCAATGGGAAAGGCTTCCGGCTGAAGCTCGAAGGTGAATTCCTGGGCGGCGACCACCAGGGGCAGGCCGAGGATGAGGATCAGGATCTTCATGCCGTCAATATACGGCACGGCGGGGGGAAAGTCAAGGGGAATAAAAATATTCACCGCAAAGTCGCCAGGGACGCAGAGAAAAAATGAGTGGGGTGATGACCGACAGGAATCCGTCAGTAAAAGGACAAGGGCCGATCCCACGACACCCCGAGGGTAGGTCAGACATTCCTGTCTGACATGAGTTCCCCACCGACAGGCAGGAATGCCCATCCCACCGGCAGGCAGGAATGCCTATCCCACCCTCGGCGGGCAGGGGGGTTCTTCATCCTTCATCCTTCATCCTTCATCCATTATCCTTTATCCTACCCTTCCCCACCCGTCCAAAATGGCGGGAAAAGGCTTGACATTGGCGGGCCGGAAACCTATATTCCTCCTGCATCACTGTGCCGCCTCCGCGCCGGCGCCCGGAACGGCACGTTTCACCCTCTGTCGTCAAGGGAGCAAGGATGAGCTTTACCATCCTGGTGGTGGACGATTCCTGGGAAAGCCGGGAAGTCATCACCTCCATTCTGAACGCGCAGGAAGATTACAACCTGATTCTGGCGGAAAACGGGCAGGACGCCATCCGCAAGCTGGCCTCGCAGACCATTGACCTGGTCATCACCGACATTTCCATGCCCGTCATGGACGGCCTGGAGCTGCTCGACCACCTGACCCAGGAGAAGCCGGAGCTGCCGGTCATCACCTACACCGGCTTCGGAGACCTGTTTGGCGCCAAGGCGCTGGAACGGGGGGCGGAAGACTGCGTCTTCAAGCCTTTTGACGCCCGCGACTTCCGCCTGCGGGTGGCCAAGGCGCTGAAGTACAGCCGCCTGAAGAAGTACCAGGAGATGCTGGAGCAGAAGAATGAAGAGCTGCGCCAGCTTTCCATCACCGACCAGCTCACCCAGATCTACAACCGCCGCTACCTGCAGGAAGTGCTGCACCGGGAATTCACCCGGGCCAGGCGCTACCGCAGCAAGCTGGCTCTCCTGATTGCCGACATTGACCACTTCAAGAAGATCAACGATACCCTGGGCCACCTGCAGGGGGACGTGGTGCTGCGCGAACTGGCGGCGCTGATCCGCAACACCACCCGGGAGGTGGACATCCCCTTCCGCTTCGGCGGGGAAGAGTTCCTGGTGCTGCTGCCGGAAACCGACCGCCGCGGCGCTGAAACCGTGGCCGAACGGCTGCGCCGCGCCGCCGAGGCGATGCCGGTATTCAAGCTGGGCACGACGGAACTGGCCGACGTGAAGATCAGCCTGTCCATCGGGCTCGCCTCGTTCCCTGACCCGCGCATCCGCCACGAAATGGACCTGGTGATCCTGGCCGACGAGGCGCTCTACCTGGCCAAGAAGCAGGGAAGAAACTGCGTGATGATAGGGTAGGAGCCGGGGCAACGTCACCTTTAAAACTGAATCGGGCTGCGCTCCACCGGGTCCGGCGAACTCACGCCGGAAGCCTTGGGGAGGCAGCCCGTTTTTTTTACCACCCCGGGGAGATCAGGAAGCCCCACTGGGTGTTCTTTTCCGGGCGCTGGAAGGGCCAGGCCACGTACACCTGGAGAATCAGGGCCCCCAGGACATTGACCCGCGCGGCGGCCCCGGAACTGAACACCGGGACGCGTGCGGTGGACGACTGGGAAAACTCCCAGGTCGGCTGTTCGGTATTGGTCCAGGCCACTCCGCCGTCCAGGAAGCCGACGATTTCGGTGGGCAGGTAGGGGAAGTTGATCAGCCCGAATTGGCTGGTGCCGAACAGGGGGATGCGCAGTTCCAGGTTGCCCACCCCCAGCCGTGATCCGATCAGCCGGTCAATCTGCGGGCAGTCGGTCAGGTCCTCGCCCGCTTGGGCGCACTCGGTCAGGTCGAAGGAACCGATCTCATAGCCTCGCACCAGGGTCTGGAAGCCCAGGTAGAGGGGCGTCAGGCGGTCGCTTTCGGCGTCTTCCAGGTAGCGGCCCAGGTGCATGGCGCGAAATGCCAGGGTGAAAGGATTGAAGAAGAAGTACCTGCGGTAATCCGCCAGGGCGGTCAGGAAGTTCAGGTCACCGAAGGTCCCTTCCAGCTCGTAGCGGAACCGGCTGCCCCGCACCGGGGAGGTGAAGCCGAAGAAGGAGTAGTCGCCCACGTAAGCTCCGGAAGCCGACCCCAGGTTCAGGGCGCTGGGCTGGTCCAGTTCCATGGTCTGCTGGTCAATGATGAAGCCGCCCACCGAGGTGATGGTTTCCAGCTCATAATCGTAGCTGATGCGGGTGTACCCCCCGGAAAATTCCCACCGGCGGTTGGTGGAGATGGGGTATTCGCCCAGCAGCGAGGCCCGGTCCACGAACACCCGCTGCAGTACCAGTTGCGTTTCCCGCGCCAGGGTGGGCTGCCCGCCGACGCTGACAGTGTCCAGGCTGGTGCTCACCGATCCCGTCAGATAGGGGATATGCCCCAATCCCACCCCCCAGTTGAATCGGTGGTTGCGGTTCAGGTAGAACGCTTCCCCGCCGATATCCGCCAGCCCGCCGCTCGACTGCACCGCCACGCCCAGTTGATAATTCCCCAGCATGTCGCCGAACAGCAGCAGCACGCCGCCGCCCACCGAGGCGCCGAAGCGATCCACCGCCACGCCGGCTCCGGCCTGGGTGACGTAGTTCAACCCCAGCGAAGGGTTGTAGTCGCTGACGGTGAACTCTTCCCCGGAGGGCAGGCCCAGGGCGGGACTGGCCAGGTATTCGTCCACTTCGGTGGTCTGACCGCCCGGAGGCGGCAGGTCCGCCGGGACCGGTTCGGCTTCGGGGTCGAAGGGTTCCCCAGCCGCCTCCTCATGGGTCATGGTGTGGATGTCGTAGTCAGTGTCGTTGAACAGGGAAAAGGCCAGCCGGCCGGTCTGGCGGGACACCGACAGCGCCGGGGATAGATCGGAAAGTCCGGTGATCCCGGTGGCGATGCGGGTCACCTGGTAGAAGCGGTCTTCCGCCGGGGCGTAGTAGTAGACGTCGCTGAAGCCCCGGGGATTGGCGATGAAGTAGAGCCGCGTGCCGTCGGGCGAAAAATGCGGATTGATGTGCTTGGTCCGTTCGTCCATGTAGACCAGGCGGATCTGTTGGGTGTCCATGTCATAGAGGCCGATCTTCATGTTGCCGAACTGCAGGAGATCCAGGTCGGTGTCGCCACCCCGGTCGGTGGCGAAGGCCAGGGTGCGGCCGTCGGGCGACCAGGAAGGCTGGACCTGGGAGTAGCGATCTTCGGTCAGCCGGCGGGCGGAATCGGCCTGCACGTCCCAGAGGTAGAGATCGCTGGCCCCTCCGCTGCTGGCGGAAAAGGCAATGTAGCGGCCGTCCGGCGACCAGGAGATCATGCTGATGGCATCCACCCCGTCCACCTTGAGGCGGCGCTCCACGTCGCGGTCGTCCACGTCCAGGAGGGCGATTTCGTTGTCGCCTTTGCGGAAGACCACGAAGGCGAACCGGTCGCCGTCCGGCGACCAGGTGCCCGCCGCGTTCATGAAGCTCAGGGCGTCGAAGTGGGCGTCGCTGGCGGACCCGACCAGCCGGGTGATGACTTCGCCCGTTTCGGCGTACGCCAGGTACAGGTCTATGGTGAAGATGTCGCGGCGGGAGAGGAAGGCCACATACTGCCCGTCGGGGCTTAAGACCGGGCCCAGGTTGAAGCCTTCCCCGCCGGTCAGGATGGCCTTGCCCACCTCGCCGGGCGGGGTGCGGTTCTCGATTTCCGGCTGGTAGGTGTTGCGCACCGCTTCCTGCCACCGCGCGGAGAGGGAATCCAGGGAAATCCCCAGGACGTTCTGGAAGCCATCTTCCCAGCCCAGGTAGGCCACGGACGAGAACAGCGCAGGCACCGCCTGGTCGCCCCATTCCGCGGCGATGTAGGCCCACAGCGCGTGGCCATAGCGGTAGGGGAAGTACCGGGGATCGCCGGAAATGTCGTCAATGCTGGGGACCTCCTCGTTCAGCACCGCGTCGCGCAGCCACATGGCGGTCAGGGGGTAGCGGCTGCCCAGGGTGAGGTATTCGGCCAACCCTTCGATGAACCACAGCGGCATCTGCACCCCGCCGCCCAATCCCCCGCCGACCCGGCCCATGATGTCGAACTGGAAGCCGTGCACCAGCTCGTGGCCGATCACGTGGTTGTTTTCCGAGTGGATGCCGGTCAGGGGCAGGACGATGCGCTGCTTCATTCCTTCGGTGACTCCGCCGGTGCCCTGGCTGATCAGCCCGCTGATGACGTTGGTCTGCTGGAAGTCGGCGTGGTTGGCGTAGAGGATCAGCGGCTGGGTTTCGCGCATCTGGTAGTCCAGCAGATCCGACAGGCGGTAGTACCAGCGTTCCCCCATGCGCGCCGCTTCCCAGGCGCCTTCCGACTCCCGGGGGTAATGGTACACGTCCAGGTGCGCGGTGTGAATGACGGCGAAGTCGAAGGATTCGTACTGGACCTTGTTGCGGCCGAAATACTGGGCCTGCGCTGTGCCGGCCAGCAGGCAGACCAGCAACCCAAGCTTTACTGCGGATGATTTCATAACCGGAACCTTCGGTATCAATAGGATGATGGCTTACGCGTTTGCCGGGAATAGTTCGCCGACTCGAAAGGCCCTCCCCCACAGCAGCGCCATCCAACATCTCCCTTTCATGCCTCTCCATTCAAGCGTAAAAATGAACGAACGATCTCTATGATATACGTCAATTTCCGCCGTGCGTGACGTGCGCCTCGAGCGCCCTCCCGGCAAAAAGCCGCCGGGGGAGGTGAGGCTTCGTCCCCCGGCGGCTGATGGCTTCAAAGATGGTATGAATGGGCTGGGCTTCATCCGGGATATACGTTACCGTAACACCACCAGTTTCTGCACTTCCGTGCGGTGGCCGGCGGTCAGCCTGGCGAAGTAGACGCCCGAAGGCAGGTGGCGGCAGTCGCAGGCCAGTTCGTGGCGTCCTGCCGGCAACCAGACGCCGCTGGGCAGGGGCGGGTGCTGCCGAATCTGCACCGCACGTCCGGCGACGTCGCACACTTCCAGCCACACTTTGCAGCCCTCGGGAAGGTGGAAGGTGACGCTGTCCAGCCCGTGAGACTTGCAGCCCCCGCGAAATGCCAGGTCATCGCTCCATGACCGGCCCGGGTGGAGACAAGTCGCCGGCATCAGCCCCTGCGATCCGGCCAGCAAGAGATCCCCGCTGCCGTCGCCGGTCTCCCGGCCTCCTGCCACCAGCCAGGCGCCGGGTACGGGCTCAAGCAGGGCATAGGCGCACTCATGGTCCGGGCCGCCCACCAGGGATTCCCCCAGCGGCCGGCCGGCGGGATCGGTTTTCACCAGGTACGCATCGAAATCGCCGAACCACTCCGAGCACCCCGCCAGCAGGTACCCGCCATCCTGCGTCTGGATTACGGCATGGGCTTCGTCCCATTCCGGGCTGCCGTAGGTGCGCTGCCACTGCCTCTGCCCCCGGGAATCCACCTTGACCAGAAACGCGTCGAAGGCGCACCCCGGGCCCGGGGAACTGTCCCCCGCCAGGATCCACCCGCCATCGCGGGTCATCTGTACCGCCCGGCAACCGTCGTTGAAGGGGCCTCCATAGGTCTTGCGCCACTCCAGCCGGCCCTGGTCATCGGTCTTCCGCAGGCACATATCCCAGTCATAACGCCGAGTTCCCGTCCACACCTCGCAGTCTCCGCCCTGGAGGTACCCTCCGTCGGGCGTCTGCTGCACGGTCAGGCAGTAATCGTTTTCCGGATCTCCGCTGGCCGCCTGCCACTCCAGTTCCCCCCGGGAGTCGGTTTTAACCAGGTACATGTCGCAATCGAATCCAAAGGACCGGGAGTCTCCGCCCAGGATGTAGCCGCCGTCCCGGGTCTGTTGCACCGACCGGCAGACGTCATAATCCGAACCGCCGAAGGTTTTCTGCCATACGCAGTTACCGGAGGCATCGGTTTTGATCATGTACATATCATAGTCACCGGTACCATAGGATTGGGTGTAACCTCCCAGGATATACCCTCCGTCTTGCGTCTGTTGGACGGATTGGCCATAGTCATCCAGGGGACCACCGAACGCCGCCTGCCATACCAGCACACCGCTGCGATCCAGCTTGACCAGGCAGGCGTCTGCTCCGCCCGCGCCGAAAGAATCCGTCCAGCCGCCGATAATATACCCGCCGTCCGCCGTCACCTGGATGGCGCACCCCTGTTCCGTTCCCGATCCGCCAAAACCGCACTCCCAGGTGATTCCCGCGAGGGACTGCGCCCCCGCGCCGCCGGCCCACATCACTCCTGCAAAGATTTGCAGGATCAGACGCAGCATCCGGACCTTTCCGGAGGCCGGACCGGCCGGTGGCGCCATAAGTAAACGACAATACCACCGTTTCATACTGCTCTCCTTCATCATGAGCAAATAAATTCAGCACACTAACTACAATAAGTATAATGATCGCGGATGTGCCTGTGCATGCCGTATTTTCCCCGGCATGAACGGAGCGATCCACCGAAACGGAGGCCGTCCGTTCTCTCGGATTCACCTTACATGATCTGAGGATGGGGCGCACGCAGGGAGACAGTTTTGGAAGAACCGGAAATGGTCGGGAGTGTTACTTCAGATACGCTGGAAGTCACATCGGGTGGTGTAAGACAGGTAGAATCAGGAAGAGGATTTCGGGGTGGGGCGGTTCATCCCCGGCTGGAGGCAATGCCGGGTGGCGCCGACCATTATTCCCCTTGGGATAGGTTTACGACTGAGATACGCGTCTTCGCCCGCCGCGTTGGTGCAGCTCAGGGAGGTCTCCGGCAACCGCAACCGGCCCACCATTCGCTTGCATCCGACCGCCTGGCGGATTATATTACTGACGCCGCTCTGAAACGGGAGGGAACCGTGCGCCCCAACGAGCGTGTCATCTCCAGGTTTTCTTTCCTCCATTGTCACATGGATCCATGACTCTTCCCCTGCGCCTGTTCGACCGCTATTACCTGGTCCTTTTCCTGCGCCTGCTGGTGTTTTCGCTGCTGGCCACCATTGCCATTTTCCTGGTGGTGGACCTGATCGAGCACCTGGACACGTTCATTGACAAGCAGGCTCCCTACCGCCTGGTGCTGCTGTACTACAGCTATTACCTGCCCTATATCGTTTACCTGGTCCTGCCGGTGGCGGTGCTCCTGTCGGCGCTGTTCACCGTGGGGGGGCTGTCCCGCACCAACGAGCTGACCGCGGCCAAGGCTTCCGGGATTGGCTTGTACCGCATCCTGTGGCACCTGCTGGCGGTGGGGCTGCTGCTGTCGGCCGTCAACTTCATCTTCGGCGAAACCATCGTCCCCGAGACCACGCGCCGGCAGAAGGACCTGTACCGCTACGACATCACCGGGGGGTCGCCCGACCGCCCGGGGGCCCAGGGGAAGATCTACCTGCGCACCCGGGAAGGGGAAATGGTGCGCCTGGAACGCTTCGATTTCCGCCTGAGTACGGCCCAGAACCTGGACTGGGAGCAGTTTGACGGGAAAGCCCTGGTGCAACGCCTGGAAGCTCCGCAGGCCACCTGGCGGGATTCCCTCTGGTACGTGCCGGCGGGGCGCGTGTACCATTTCGAACCGCAGGGGGTGCGCCTGGAGACGGTGATGAACCGGGCCTTCGACCTGGGCTTCCGCCCCTCCGACCTGATGAAGGAGCAGATCAATCCGGAAACGATGGGATACTGGACGCTGCGCGAATACGTGGACCGGCTGCAGATCACCGGCGGCGACCCGTTGCGCTGGCGGGTGGACCTGGCCTTCAAAACGGCCATGCCCTTCACCTGCGCCATCGTGGTGCTGCTGGGGGTGCCCATCGCCGCGCGCTACCGCCGCTCGGGGATCGTCTTCTCCATCGGCATCGGGCTGATGGTCAGCTTCATCTTCTTCGCCTTCCAGCAGATCGGCCGGGTGATGGGGTACAACGGGACTCTGCCGCCGCACCTCGCCGCTTGGATCGGGAACGGGGTGTTCATCCTGTTCGGGCTGCTTCTGTACGCGAAGGCAAGGAAGTAGCGCCGCCCGGGTCCGCTTTCCGCGACGGTCAAAGCCTCCCCTTCCCCTTGACATTGGGGGGGAAACGGTGGTATATTTAGAAATTCCCTTCGGGGCGTAGCGCAGCCTGGTAGCGCATCTGCTTTGGGAGCAGAAAGTCGCTGGTTCAAATCCAGTCGCCCCGACACTAATTTCAAGCCAAATAGCCGATGGAAATGACCATCGGCTATGTCTTTTCCGTGGAGAAATTACCGGGAACGCGGCGAGGATTACCCTTGGATAATCTTCTCCCCGCTTTTCTCCGTATTACCTGTATCCACAGTTATTTGTAAGGAGATGATGGATGAAAACACCGAAGAATTGGGGCACCGGCACCTGGTTCGGCATCGGAGGCGGGGTCGCCGCCGCCGGACTGCTTTATTGGCTGAACCGCCGCCGCACGTTCCACCCCGGAAACCAGGTCGAGAAGGAAATCTGGAGCCTGGAGAACCAGTGGAAGCAGGCGCTGAAGAATCGGGATTCCGAAGCCTTGAAAAATCTGCTCAGTGAAGACTTCACCTTCATCACAGCGCAAGGCGAAGTCCTGGACCGCGACAAGTACATCAAGCGCCTGCGGAAGATGAAGCCGGAGGAGCAGTACGAATCGCTGGGGCTGCGCAACATCGGCATGCGGGTGTTCGACAAGTCGGCCGTAGTCACCGGCCGGATGAAGGCGAAACTGTCCGGAAACGGCCACCCAAACAAGGAAAACATGCGCTACACCCGGGTCTACACCCGCACTGTGAACGGTTGGAAGCTGGTTTCCGGCCAGGGCACCCGGGTGGAATGACCGAATCGTTCCGGGGAATGCTCCGGGCCCTGGCGGCGCTGCTGCTGGTGATGCTGGCGTTGTACGAGGTGCAGGCGTTTCCCGGAATGACGCCCCCCGCGGCGGGGGAACTGCCCCGGCGAGCGGCCGTCCTGCTTCCCCGGGGAGACGTGTTCCAGCCGTTGCTGGCCGATCCCAAGCAGCCGCTGTTCCGCGCCAGCCTGCTGCTGACCCGCGCCTCGTTCCTGAACACCTTCATCGGGGCGGTGGGCTACGGCGAAAACATCGGTATCGTGCGATGGACGACCACCCGCCCGACCGCCGGGAGCCTCCAGGTGAGCCTGGCGGGTGGGGTCTTCGCCCAGTTTGACCTGGCTTCGCCCTCCCACGGCCTGGTCAACGCCGATTACCTGATCGGCCTGCCGGTGACCTACGGCCGGGGCGCCGTCGCCGCCCGCGCCCGGATCTACCACCAGAGTTCCCACCTGGGCGATGAATTTCTCCTGCGCGAGCAGCCCGAACGGCAGAACCTGAGTTTCGAGGCGGTGGAGCTGATCCTTTCTCTCCGGTGGGGCGCGGTGCGGGGGTACGGCGGCGGCGAGTACCTGGTCAACCGCGATCCTGCGGACCTGGACCCCGCCGTCCTTCATGCCGGGCTGGAATACCGCCATCCCCGGGCCGTACTGACAGGGAGGAACTTGGGGGCGGGACGCTGGATTGCAGCCGTGGACCTGAAATCCTGGCAGAGCCGGATGGAGGTGCTGGCCTGGAGCGTGCGCGGAGGCCTGGAATTGTCTCCGGCGCAGGCGGACGGCCCCGGGATTCGGCGTCTCAGCCTGCTGTTGGAGTATTACAACGGCGCCTCCCCCTACGGACAGTTCTACTCCGAGAATATTTCCTTCTTGGGCGCAGGCGCGCAGTTCAACCTGTAGTCTTTCCCTTCGGCTGCGGGTATCACTTTCTTCCAAATAATCCAGAACCCGGAACCCTTTCGGCGAGTTTACCGAGGGAGAACCCCCATATCCTCCGAGGAGGGATATACCCCCATGAAACTCCCACGACCGGTCATCGCCGGACTGGCCTTCCTGGGCCTGCTGGCGCTGGCTTGGGCTCAGCCCCAAACCGCGCCGCAACCGGCCGACGATGTCCTGAAACGCGTCACCCGCCTGGTGAACCGTCTTGAGCAGGTGAATCGTACCCTGCAACAGGACGCGCAGAAGAAACCCGCCCAGGCCGCCCAGATCCAGCGGGTGCAGCAACTTGGAGCCGCCCTGTCGGAAACGGTGGTGCGGCTGCGCGCTTCCCTGGAATCCTACTTCGCGTTGCGTAACGATCAAACCCTGATGGCTGACCCGGTGATGCAGAAAGCGGCGGATCAAATGCGGGACCATCTGGGCGGTGTGACCGACCGGCTCGAGCAGGCCGTGCAGGTCACCGAACAGATGGCCAAGAAGCTGCACTTCGGCACCGCAGGCCAGTAATTCCGTTAGTAATAATTGGAAAGGAGAGGACCATGAAACTGCTGCGTATTTCCTTCTCCGGCGCCCTGATCTTAATGCTGGCATTGCTCGCTTCGCCGGTTCTGGCCCAGCCTTCGGGCCCGCATGCCCAGGAAAAATCCCAGGAGCGCATGCGTCACATGCACCAGATGATGGAGCGCCTGAATCGCATCGTGGAACGCTCTCATCACCTGGCCCAGAACCTGGACCACCACCTGGCCCAGGCCCAGATGGAGAAGACGGAAGTGATCCGCCACATGTCCGAGCTGAACAGTTCCATGCAGACCATGGCGGAGCAGATGCGCTCCAATCTGGCCATCTACGAAAAGATGCTGAACAACCGGGAAGCGCTGCGCGATAAGGGGTACCGAAAGAGCATGGGCAAGCTGCATAACAACTACAACGACATGCTCAAGCAGATGGAAGAGCAGATCAAGGTAATTGAGAACCTGGGCAAGCAACTGGAGGCGCGGCGTCCGGCGGGCGGATGATCCGTTCGGCGCCGTGAAGGTCTGAAATGCGCGAGTTGTATGGGGTGAGACGGATCCGGGCGGTCGCGGGCTTTATGCTGGCTGGAATCATGCCCGCCGCGACCGCCTCCGGCGCCGATTGGCGCTACAACGGGTCGCTGTACTATGCCGATGGGGATTACGTCTTCACCCAACGCACGCACAGCCTTTACTTCACCCATGGGGTGTCGCTCAGCGGAAACCGGTACGATTTCTCGGTCTCTCTGCCGCTGGTATACCAGGATTCCCCCTGGATTTCCTACAGCGGCCGGGGCGTGATCCCTTCCGGCGGCACGGAGCACGGGCAGTTCCATCCCGGCGGCCGCGGCCGGCACGTGACCCTGCCGGACACCGCGCAATATGATCGGATCGGGCTGGCCGACCCGACCCTGCACGGGGAATGGGAGGTGGTGAGTCCGCAAGGCGCCCGCCCCTTCATCCGCGTGACCGGGGACCTGAAGGCGCCCCTGGCCGATCCCGACCAGGGCTTCGGCACCGGAGCCTGGGATGCGGCCGCGGGCGTGTCGCTGGGCAGTGTCGTCAGTCCTTCCTGGATGCTGTTTCTCGACGCCTCCTGGTGGTTTCTGGGCGACATGCCCGATTTGGAACTGAAAGACGCCCTGGGCTACAGCGTGGCCGCGGGGTATGTGCCCTTCCTGTCATCGTGGCGCTACCTGGCTTTCCTTTCCGGCGGCACCAGCATGATTACCGGAATGGATCCGCCCCTGGATGCCGGCCTGGGGGTGGGATGGCGGCTGTCCCCGGCCGCCGGCCTGAACGCCACCGTCACCGCCGGACTGACGGAGGCCTCGCCCGACCTGTCCGTAGGCTTGGGCTGGAGCCTGGAATTGTAGTCCCCATCCCCTGCTGGAGAAAGAAGTGCTCCCGGATCTGACCTGGGAATGGCTGCCCTACGGCGCGCTGACCCGCGACCAGCTATACGACCTGATTTCCTTGCGGGAAGAGGTGTTCGTGGTGGAGCAGAATTGTCCCTATCAGGACGCGGATGGGCGGGACCGCCACGCCTGGCACCTGCTGGGCCGGGATGGGCAGGGGAGGTTGCTGGCTTACCTGCGGGTGGTGGAACCGGGGCACAAGTATGCCGAACCATCCATCGGCAGAGTAGTGACGTCACCGCGGGAACGGCGCACCGGATTTGGGCGGGCGCTGATGCGGGAAGGAATCCGGCGCACGGAGGCTTTCTACCCCGGCCGGGGCATCCGGATCTCGGCCCAGCAGCGGCTGGAAGGGTTTTATCGCGGATTCGGCTTCCGGACGGTCAGTGAAGTCTACGATGAGGACGGCATTCCTCATGTGGAGATGCTGCGGGAGGCCGGCGCTTCGGGGCCGTGATCCCGGGCGGTATAACGAAAGAAACCGGCGTCGCAAATCAATTCGTATGGATAATGCTTGGCAATCCGGCGCAGGGTGCGTATATTATCACCGCTCCGCCGGATTTCCTTTAGCGCCTGTAGCTCAACGGAAGAGCAACGGCCTTCTAAGCCGTGGGTTCCGGGTTCGAGTCCCGGCAGGCGTACCATGAAAATATTGAAGTTAAGCTGGAATGCCCCACCCCTGATATGTGGCTTTATTGGGGGATTTGGGGCTTTTTTGGTGCGGGGAGGGGACTTTGCAGGGTGAAGCAGGGCGGAAGGTTACTGCAGGATGATCAGCTTGCGGGTGAGGGTTTCTGTGGGGGTGGCCAGCCGCACGAAGTAGATCCCGGAGGCGTACCCATCGGAGGCCCACGGCAGGGAATAGCTCCCCGCGTTCATCCGTCCGGAAGAGATGGTGGCTACTCTTGCCCCCAGGAGGTTGTACACTGCCAAATCCACCTCCTGGGCATAGGGCAGGGTGAAGGAAATGGCGGTGGTGGGATTGCCGGGTTGTGGAGAGAGAGACAAATCCATCACCCGCTGCGGGCGGGGTTTGGTATAGGGGGAGACGGAAGCGGTGTCGGTGCCGTGGAAGAACAGCAGGCCGCCATTCCAATCTCCCACGAACAGATCAGTATGGCCATCGCTGTCAATGTCGCAGAACCAAGGATTGGCGTACCACACCTCTATTGGCAAGTATTC
>QZKQ01000112.1 GCA_003599535.1 Candidatus Zixiibacteriota bacterium
CAAGCGCAATTCCAAGTTCAAGCCCACCGACGTGTACTTCGTGCCGGCTTAAAACCTGACAGCATCATCGAGCTGTTCACCACGGCTGACAGTGTCATTGCGAGCGCCGCTTAAGCGCCTGCAATGACACTGAAGGCCGGTTGGGCGGCTACTCAATATTCATTTCTGGTGGAAAAGGAACTATCCCCCCACGCCCGGGCCGCGGCCCTGGAAATTGACAAGTGCACCTCCTGCGGCCTGTGCAAGGTCGTCTGCCCGGTGTTCGACCTGTCGCACCGGGAGGCGGAGAGCCCCCGCGGCAAGATCAACCTGTTGCGCGCCCTGCTGGAGGAGAAGCTGGACCCGGCGGAAGGCTCGGTGGACGTGTTCAACCGCTGCCTGCTGTGCTACGCCTGCCAGGACGCCTGCCCTGCGGGAGTCCTGACGGAACGGGTCTGGATCGCTGCGCGGGAAATCCTGGCCGACGAGGTGGGGCGACCCTTTGCCAAGTCCATGCTGCTGCGCCGGGTGCTCCCCCAGCCGCGCCTGGTGAGCCTGGCCGTGTCCCTGGGGCGCCGCGCTCCGGGAAGCGACCAGGTTGTGCGCCTGCGGGGCATGACCCTGCCCCGCCCGGCCTCCAACCGCCTGGACCGGCTCCTGCCGGAAGTCCTGGAGCCGGAAGGGCGTCTGGCCGGCACGGTGGCCCTGTTTCCCGGCTGCCTGATTTCGGAAGTGTTCCCCCACCTGGGGCTCCGGGCCGCGCAGCTTCTGGCCGCCCTGGGATACCGCGTGGTGACCCCCCGCGACCGGGTCTGCTGCGGCGCGCCGGCGTTCAACAACGGCGACCTGGGCACCGGGCGCAGGCTGGCGGAAAAGAACCTGGAGCTGTTCAACCAGCTCGACGTGGAATGCGTCCTCTCCCCGGACGCCACCTGCGGAGGGGCGTTCACCCACGAGTACGATATGCTCTTTCCCGCCGGCTCCCAGTGGCGCAGCGCCTATCAACTGTTCCGCGACCGGGTGCTGGACTTCGGGGAATTCCTGGAAAAAGCCCTGGACGGCCAGGTGGATCTGCGCTTCCAGCCGCTGCCCTACCGCCTGACGGTGCATGATTCCTGTCACCTGAACCACTTGCAGCACAAGGCCCAGGTCCCCCGCCGCCTGGTGCAGCGCATTCCGGGATTGCAGATCTCGGAAAATTCCGAGAGCGACCTCTGCTGCGGTTTCGGCGGATCCTATTCGGTGATGTTTCCCAACGAATCCCGGGCCATCAGCCGGCGCAAGCTGGACGCCCTGCGTCAGGCCGCCGGCATGGTGATGGTCGGGTCCCCCGGCTGCCTGTGGAAACTGCGCAGCGAAGCCGCCCTGCTGGGCCTGGACCTGCGCCTCGTCCACTACGCCGAACTGCTGTGGGAATCGCTGCTGGGTGGGCCGCCGGCCGCAACCTCCGCGGGCGGCGAAAAACCGGGTGCGGAGGCCGTTTCTCCGTAAGCGGACTCCTTTTGTTAGTGAATTTATTCACGATAACTCTTTGATACGTCTATTGTGTGCGGCCTTATCCTTGTGTGGCAGGATCCATGATCGCCCGCTTCGGAGACGCGTTAAGCCGCCTGGCCGGCCGCTGGATGCCGGACCCCTTCATCTTCGCCCTGCTGCTGACCCTGGTCACCCTGGCGCTGGGGGTGGTCCTGACGCCCAATTCGCCCGCCGCCATGGTGGGGCACTGGATGAGCGGCTTCTGGGATCTGCTGACCTTCAGCATGCAGATGGTGCTGATCCTGGTCACTGGCGGCGTGCTGGCCCAGTCCCCGCCGGTGCGCCGGGTGATTGACGCCCTGGCCGCCCGGCCGCACAGCACCGGGTCCGCCGTGGTACTGGTCAGCCTGGCGGCCATGATCGCGGCCCTGGTCAACTGGGGCCTGGGGTTGATCGTCGGGGCGCTGCTGGCGCGAGGCACGGGCGCCTCGCTGAAGGCCCGCGGCATACCCCATCACTACCCCCTGATCGGCGCTGCAGGGTACACCGGCCTGCTGGTGTGGCATGGAGGTCTGTCCGGGTCCGCGCCGCTGTCCGTGGCCACGCCCGGGCACTTCCTGGAATCCGTCGCCGGGATTATCCCCGTCACTGCCACCACCTTCAGCGGCTTGAACCTGGCGCTGACTCTGGCGCTGCTGGCCGTGGTGCCGCTGATCCTGCGCGCCATGACGCCCCGGAAGAGCGCGGACTGGCAGGGGATGGAAGGCGGCGGCCTCGCCGCCGGGCCGGACCTCGCGTCCGCCGCGCCGACCCCCGCGCGAACCTTGAACGAAAGCCGGCTGCTGGGATTGCTGGTCTGCCTGCCGGCGCTGGGCTTCCTGGTGTGGCACTTCTCCCGCCGGGGGCTGGCCGGGCTGGATCTGAACAGCATGAACCTGGCCTTCCTGTTCCTGGGTTTCCTGTTCTTCCTGCGGCCCCTCGCCTATGCCCGGGCCGTGGGCCAGGCGGTGTCGGGGTCGGCCGGAATCATCCTGCAGTTCCCCTTCTACGCCGGCATCATGGGCATGATGCGCGATTCCGGCCTGGTGGAAGTCTTTTCCGGCGCCCTGGTCAGCTTTTCGTCGCCGGTGACGTTCGCACCGCTGGCCTTCTTGTCGGGCGGGTTGGTCAACCTTTTCGTCCCTTCGGGGGGCGGACAGTGGGCGGTGCAGGGGCCGATCCTGTTGGAAGCGGCGGCGCAATTGGGCGTCTCGCCGTCCGCCACCGTCATGGCCCTGGCCTACGGCGACCAATGGACCAACATGCTGCAACCCTTCTGGGCGTTACCCCTGTTGGGTCTGACCGGCCTGGAAGCGCGGCAGATCATCGGCTACTCCAGCGCCCTGATGATCCTGGTCGCACCCGTAATCATTGCTGGTTTGATTATCTTTTCGCTTTGATTTTTCGTAACTTATAGAAGGATCTGCGCATTTTCCCGGGCAACGTTACCGTTCCGGATGTCCCTCCGAAACTGAGCCTGGAAAACGAGACGCGCATGTCCTGTTATGATCAATACCCTCCGGACGATAACTGCCTTCACACGAGCTGACGGATCACGGGGATCACAGTCCGCGCATTCATTCTCCAACATAGAAGCTGACGGAGGTCAACGTGAACAAGGTTCTCTCCTCGGCGCGGGAAGCTCTGGATAAGGTACAGATCCGGGATGGCGACGTCATCATGCTGGGCGGCTTCGGCCTGTGCGGCATCCCGGAAAATGCCATCCTGGCCCTGCGCGACAGCGGCGTGCGCGATTTGACCTGCATCTCCAACAACGCCGGGGTGGATGACTGGGGCCTGGGGCTCCTGTTGCAGACCCGGCAGATCAGGAAGATGGTGTCCACCTACGTGGGCGAGAACGCCACCTTCGAGCAGCAGTTCCTGAAGGGCGAACTGGAAGTGGAATTCGTGCCCCAGGGCACTTTCTCCGAACGGCTCCGGGCCGGCGGCGCCGGCATTCCGGCCTTCTTCACTCCCACCGGCTTCGGCACGGTCATCGCTGAAGGCAAGGATACCCGCGAATTCGACGGGCGAATGTATATCATGGAACGCTGGCTGCGCGCCCGGGTGGCCTTCGTCAAGGCCTGGAAGGGCGACCGTTACGGCAACCTGATCTACCGCAAGACCGCCCGCAACTTCAACCCCATGATGGCCACCGCCGCGGAAATTACCGTGGCTGAAGTCGAGCACCTGGTCGAACCGGGCGACCTGGACCCAGAAGCCGTGGTCACCCCCGGCATCTTCGTGGATTACATCTTCGAAGGCAAGGAGTACGTCAAGCGCATCGAACAGCGCACCGTGCGGCCCAAACCGGAAGGGAGGTGAGCGATGGCGGATTTAAGTCCCCGCGACATCATCATCCGTCGCGCCGCCCGGGAGCTGCGCGATGGCTTCTACGTCAACCTGGGCATCGGCATGCCCACTCTGGTATCCAACCACATCCCTGAGAGGATGGAGGTTTTCCTGCAGACGGAAAACGGGATGCTGGGCTACGGCCCCTTTCCCTACGAAGGGGAGGAGGACGCCGACCTGATCAACGCCGGCAAGCAGACCATCACCGAGCTGCCCGGGGCCAGCTACTTCTCCTCGGCGGAATCCTTCGCCATGATCCGCGGCGGGCACGTGGACCTGACCATCCTGGGCGCTATGCAGGTGGCCGAAAGCGGCGACCTGGCCAACTGGATGATCCCCGGGACCATGGTCAAGGGGATGGGCGGCGCCATGGACCTGGTGGCCGGGGCCAAAAAGGTGGTGGTGACCATGAACCATTCGGCCAAGGGCAACGCCCCCAAGATCCTGAAACGCTGCACCCTGCCCCTGACCGGAGTGGGGGTGGTGAACATGATCATCACCGAACTGTGCGTCCTGGAGGTCAAGCCCGGCGGCGGCCTGCTGCTGACCGAGCTGGCTCCCGGCGTCACCGTGGACCAGGTGCGCGCCGCCACGGAAGCCGATTTTGAGGTCCGCGGTCCCCAGGAAATGACCCTGTAACACCCCTGCCCGGCGCGCCCGATCTCTTCGGACCCCGGCGGAGTTAAATCCTCAAGACTTGCGGGTTTCGGGTTGCTGCAACCGGAAAAGCGGCGAGTCAACCAGTAAGCATGTTGAACGGCGATAGAGCCATCGGGTGGATCATCGGCCTGGCCCTGGCCTTGCGCCTGGCCGTCATCCCGCTGCTGGGGAATGATCCCAGCAATCAATCGCTCTTCGAGTACGGCCATATCGCCTGGAATATCGTCCAGGGGCACGGCTTCGCCTACGATTTCGACGGCCGCTACCCCTTGCAGCCCACGGCCTATTCCCCGGCCCTGTACTGCTACGCCCTGGTTCCCTGGTTTGCGGTTTTCGGCATCAATTTCCTGGGGCCGCGGATCATGCACGCGGTATTCCTGGCGGCGGTCTGCTGGTTTCTCTACAAGATCGGGGCGAGGCTGATCAGCCGCCGCGCCGGGCTGGTCGCCGCGGCCCTCTGGGCAGTCTATCCGGAAGCCATCTTCCTGACCCTGCGCCTGGCCCCGGAAAACCTGATGTTCCCCCTGTTCGGGTGGACCCTGTGGCGGGCGGTGCAGACGGATCACCCCCGGCCCGGGCGCAATGCCCTGGTCACCGGCGGATTACTGGGTTTGGCCTGCTGGACCAATCCCAGCCTGCAGGTGCTGGGTCTGGCCATTCCCCTACACTGGAAGATCAACGGTTTCCTGCGCGGCCGGGCAGGCTGGAAGCGTTTCGGATTGTTTGTGATGGGAGCCGTCCTGGTGATTGCGCCCTGGACCATCCGCAATTACCTCCGGCTGGGAGCGTTCGTTCCCCTGCGTTCCGCCTTCGCCTATAATATGTGGCGGGGAAATCATGAAGGCGCCACCGGCACGGTGCGGAATTTCCAGTTCATCAACGTGGACGTCGCGCTGCCCGAGGATTACAAGGCCTACATTGACGCGAACCTGGACCCGACCGATGAGATCGCCCGCGACCGCTTCTTCGCCGCGGAAGTCAAAAAGTTCATCCGCGAACATCCCGGCGAATTCCTGCGCCTGACGGGAACCCGGGTGAGTTACTACTGGTGGCAGGATAAGACGCATCCCCTGACCGGGAGCCTGTGGTACATGGCTCCCTGGGTTCTGCTGCTGATCCCGGCTGCGGCGGGCGTCATCCTCACCCTGCGGCGGTGGCGATCCTGGTCCCTGTGGTACCTGCAGATTCTGGGTTTCACCACCCTGTTCGCTCTGACCGTGGTGGTGCCGCGCTACCGCCTGCCCCTGTACCCGGCCCTGATACTGCTGGCGGCGGCGGGGGTGGAAGCGGGATGGAGACGGTTATCCGAAAGGCACAGGCCGGGCGGATAGTTTGTTGACGACCAAACCGATCATTCCAATATCATCCATATAAGAGGTGTGCCATGTTCCTGACTGAAGAGCAGGAGCTCCTGCAGCAGACTGTGCGCGATTTCGCCCAGAACGAAGTCAAGCCGCGCGCCGCCAAATTCGACGAGCAGGAATTCATTGACCCGGACGTTCTCCAGATGATGGGCGAGCTGGGGCTGATGGGCATCATCTTCCCGGAGCAGTACGGCGGCGCCGGGATGGATTCCCTGAGCTATATCCTGGCAGTGGAAGAACTGAGCCGCGTCTGCGCCTCCACGGGGATCACCCTGGCCTCGCACATCTCCCTGGGTGTCAATCCCATCTACGTTTTCGGCACCGAAGAGCAGAAGAAAAAGTACCTGCCCCCCATGTGCAGCGGCCAGGCGCTGGGCTCGTTCGGGTTGACCGAACCCAATGCCGGGTCGGACGCCGGCGGAACCGAAACCACCGCGGTCCGGGATAACGGCCAATGGGTCATCAACGGCAGCAAGATGTTCATCACCAACGGCTCCTGGGCCAAGACCGCCGTCATCACCGCCATGACCGACCGCTCCAAGGGAATCAAGGGGATCTCCGCCTTCATCATGGAGAAAGACACGCCTGGATTTTCCGTGGGCAAGAAGATCCACAAGATGGGCATCCGCGGCAGCGACACCACCGAGCTGATTTTCGAGAACTGCCGCATCCCCGAAGGCAACCTGCTGGGCAAGGAGAACGAAGGCTTCCGCCAGTTCATGACCATCCTGGACGGCGGGCGCATCTCCATCGGCGCCATGGCCCTGGGGATCGCCCAGGGCGCCTATGACGAGGCGTTGAAGTACAGCAAGGAGCGCCAGCAGTTCGGCCAGCCCATTTCCAATTTCCAGGCCATCCAGTTCGCCTTGGCGGACATGGCCACGGAAATCGAGGCCGCCCGGCACCTGGTGTACCACGCCGCCCGGCTGAAGGATGCCGGCAAGAGCTACGCCACGCAGGCCGCCATGGCCAAGCTGTACGCCTCCGAGACGGCCACCCGCACCTGCATTAAGGCGATTCAGATCCACGGCGGGTACGGCTACACCAAGGAATACCCCGTGGAGCGCATGTTCCGCGACGTCAAAGTCACGGAAATCGGGGAAGGGACTTCGGAAATCCAGCGCATCGTCATCGCCCGCAACCTGCTGAAATAAGTCCGGGTTTCGCCATTCCTGGCTTCTTCACCGGACACTGAATTGAGGAGAGAGCGCATGAAAATAGGCAGTTTTGAAGTAAATGTCCTTCACGACGGTTATTTCCGGCTGGACGGCGGCGCCATGTTCGGCGTGGTGCCCAAGGTGATCTGGGATCGCCTGGAACCCGCCGACGACCACAACCGCATCCTGCTGTCGGTCAACCCCGTGCTGGTGCGGACCGGAGAGCATACCGTCATTATAGATACCGGCACCGGGTCCAAGTACAGCCCCAAGGATCTGGAGATCTACGCCATCGAGCAGCCGCGCTTCCTGATGGCTGAGCTGCGCCGTTTGGAGGTGGATCCCGCCCGGGTGGACTACGTCATCAATTCGCACCTGCATTTCGACCATATCGGCGGCAACACGTACCGGGATGAGAGCGGGGCCCTGAAACCGACTTTCCCCAACGCCAAATACGTGATGCAGAAACAGGAATTCGAGGACGCCACATCCCCTTCGTCCCGGTCCCATGCCAGCTACAACCTGGACGACATCGTGCCGCTGCAGGAAGCCGGGATGATCCAGTTGATCGAAGGCGACGTGGAGATCGTCCCCGGAATCCGGTCCCGGGTCACCGGGGGGCACACCCGCGGCCACCAGATCATCGAGATCGAATCGCAAGAGCAGAAGGCCCTGTTCCTGGCCGACCTGATCCCCACTTCCTCGCACCTGAAGGCGCCGTACGTCATGGGCTACGACCTGTACCCCGCGGATACCGCCAAGTACAAGGAAGAGTTGCTGCAGGAGGCCGCGGAAAAGAACTACCTGCTCATTTTCGAGCATTCCCCGCAGATGAAGGTGGGGCGCGTGGTGCGGGACGAGAAGGCTTTCCGCTTCTTCTCCGAGGCCTACGATTGACCGGGTGATCAGTAAACAATAATCAAATGTAACCAATCACGTTGGAGGCCATATGGCAAATTTGCGTGAGGTCGTCATCGTCGGAGCGGCCCGCACTCCGATAGGTTCCTTTCTGGGTTCCCTGTCTTCGGTGCCGGCGCCTCGTCTGGGAGCCGTGGCCATCAAGGCGGCCCTGGATCGCGCCGGGGTTCAGCCGGAACAGGTGGACGAAGTCATCATGGGCTGCGTGCTGGCGGCCGGCATCGGCCAGGCTCCGGCCCGCCAGGCCATGATTTACGCCGGCATTCCCCGTTCCGCCGGCGCCATGACCATCAACAAAGTCTGCGGTTCCGGCTTGAAGTCCGTCATGCTGGCGGCCCAGTCCATCCAGGTCGGCGAGTCCGACATCGTGGTGGCCGGCGGCATGGAGAACATGAGCCTGGTGCCGTATTACTCTCTGAACGGCCGCACCGGCTTGCGCATGGGTAATGCCCAGTTGGTGGACGGCATGATCCATGACGGCTTGTGGGACGTGTACAACAACTTCCACATGGGCAACGCCGGCGAATTGTGCTCCCGCGAGTGCCAGATCAGCCGCGAGGAGCAGGATGCCTACGCCGCCGAATCCTACCGCCGCGCCCTGGCCGCCATCTCCGGCGGCAAGTTCAAAAACGAGATCACTGCGGTGGAGATCAAGGACCGCAAGGGCAATGTCACCCTGATCGAGGTGGACGAAGAGCCGGGCAAGGGCAGCATCGAGAAGCTGCCGACCCTGAAGCCCGCCTTCGACCGGAGCGGCACCATCACCGCCGGCAACGCCTCTTCCATCAACGACGGCGCGGCCGCCCTGGTGGTCATGGCCGCCGACAAGGCCAAAGAGCTGGGCCTGAAGCCGCTGGCCCGGATCGCGGCGCAGGCCACCGCCAGCAAGGATCCCGAATGGTTCACCACCGCCCCGGCCGACGCCATTCGCAAGGTCCTGGGCCGGATGAACCTGGCTCCCCGGGACATTGACCTCTTCGAGATCAACGAAGCGTTCGCGGTGGTATCCTTGATCAACAACCGCCTGCTGGAACTCGACCCCGCCAAGGTCAATGTCCATGGCGGCGCGGTGTCCATGGGACACCCCATCGGCGCGTCCGGCGCCCGCATCCTGGTGACCCTGCTGTACGCTCTGCAGGATCGCAATGCCAAGCGCGGTCTGGCCTCCCTGTGCATCGGCGGCGGCGAAGCCGTGGCCCTGGTCGTGGAACGATAACTGTCGGTGACGGAAGGCGCCGCTCCGGCTGCGGAGCGCGCCTTTCACCCCATATCCTTTTCTGGAGGCCCTCATGCCTGACATCAAGAAGATCGCCATCATCGGCGCCGGCACCATGGGCAACGGCATCGCCCATGTGGCTTCCCAATCCGGGTACCAGGTCATCCTGATTGACGAGAAGCAGGACGCCCTGGACCGCGCCAGGAAGACCATAGAGAAGAATATGATCCGCCAGGTGGAGAAGCGGTCCATCCCCGAATACCGCATGACCGACGCCCTGAAGCGGATCACTTATACCACCGACTGGAACGGCGTCGCCGACGCCGATCTGGTGGTGGAAGCGGTGTTCGAAGACCGCGTCATCAAGACCGATATCTTCCGCCGGCTGGACCAGATGACCCGCAAGGACGCCATCCTGGCCAGCAACACCTCGTCCATCCCCATCGGGGAGCTGGCCGCCGCCACCACCCGCGCGGACAAGGTCATTGGCATGCACTTCATGAACCCGGTGCCCATGATGCAGTTGGTGGAGGTAATCTGTGGGAAGGATACCTCTGACGAGACGTTCAGGACCGTCGAAGCGTTGTCCCGCAAGATGGGCAAGACTCCGGCCAAGTCGCAGGATCGTCCCGGCTTTATCGCCAACCGCATCCTCATGCCCCTGATCAACGAAGCCGTCTACTGCCTGCAGGAAGGCGTGGGCACTCGGGAAGACATTGACACGGTCATCAAGCTGGGCCTGGCCCACCCCATGGGTCCGCTGACCCTGGCCGACCTGATCGGCCTGGACGTCTGCCTGAACATCATGAACGTGCTGTACGACGGATTCAAGGACGAGAAGTATCGCCCCTGTTCGCTGTTGGTGAAGATGGTGGAGGAAGGCCGTCTCGGCCGCAAGACCAACAAGGGCTTCTACGACTACCAGTAAACGTGGCAGGCGCTGTCGGGGCGCGGCTGTCCGCGCCCCGGCTGACGACGCCTTCACCATCCCCGAGGGGATCTTATCCGAGTGAACTATGGACCTGACTTTCTCCGAAGAACAGGAAATGATTCGCCGTATGGCGCGTGAGTTCGCCCAGGACAAGCTGGCGCCGGGCGTGGCCGAACGCGACCGCACCGGGACGGTCGCCCGGGAACAGATCAAGGAACTGGCCCAACTCGGCTTCTGCGGCATCTTCGCCCCGCCCGAATACGGCGGATCGGGCCTGGATTCCATCAGTTACGTGCTGGCCATCGAAGAGCTGTCCCGGGTGGATGCCTCCGTGGGCGTGATCATCTCCGTGACCAACTCCCTGGCCGGCTATCCCATTCTCACCTTCGGCACGGACGAGCAGAAACGCAAATTCCTGACCCCCCTGGCCAAGGGGGAGAAGCTGGGCGCCTTCTGCCTGACCGAACCGGGCGCCGGATCCGACGCCGCGGCCCAGAGCACCGTGGCTGTCCGGGACGGGGATTACTACCGAGTCACCGGGGCCAAGCATTTCGTGACTTCCGGCAAGTACGCCGATCTTTACGTGACCACCGTAGTCACTGACAAGACCAAGGGAACCAAGGGAACCTCTTCGCTGGTCATCGAGAAGAATTCTCCGGGCTTGACCGTGGGGCCGGCGGAGCATAAGCTGGGCATCCGCGGCAGCGACACCCACGCCATCATCTTCGACGACTGCCAGGTGCCGGTGGCCAACCTCCTGGGCAAAGAAGGCGAAGGCATGAAGGTCGCCCTTTCCGCCCTCGATTCCGGGCGCATGGGGATCGGCGCGCAGGCTTTGGGCATCGCCCAGGGCGCCCTGGACGCCTCCCTGCAGTACGTTCACCAGCGGCAGCAGTTCGGCCAGCCCCTGAAGAACTTCCAGGCCATCCAGTTCAAGCTGGCGGACATGGAAATGCGCATTCAGGCCGCGCGCTTGTTGCTGTGGCAGGCGGCCTTGAAGAAGGATCGCGGCGAGCGCTTCACCAAGGAATCGGCCATGGCCAAACTGTTCTGCTCGGAAACCGCCATGTGGGTGACCAACCAGGCGGTGCAGATCCACGGCGGGTACGGCTTCACCACCGAGTACCCGGTAGAGCGCTCCATGCGCGACGCCAAGATCACCGAAATTTACGAGGGGACCAGCGAAATCCAGCGCCTGGTCATCGCCGCCGGCCTGCTGGCGGAATGGGCCCGGGCGCACGGCTAAGAATCCCTCCGGATAACTCCCGAACCGGCTCGTACCGAATGGATCTCTAACGGTTGATTCGACGATGCCTCGTTATCCGGAGAGACTCCCAACTGGTCCGCCCTGCGTATTTTGTACCGGGTTATGATTCGACGGCTGCCGGGGTAAAATATCTCTGCAGATTGCGGATGCATTCCAGGATTTCCTTGTTATATTATGCCATGACCGTCCAGTAGCCGTCCGCGAGGCGCCGCCGGTGGAGGAGCGGCAGGACCGCGCGTCATCCTAGAAAATCCATACAGGCAACCATATCCTTGCGATCCGTCGCAAGCGGTCAGGAGGAAACATGAACCCGCAAGATGAGAAAGGCAAGATCTGGTTCAGCGGCAGATTCGTGGACTGGAAGGATGCCACCGTGCACGTGATGTCGCACGTCCTGCATTACGGCTCGGCCGTATTTGAAGGACTGCGCTGCTACGATACCGCCCGCGGACCGGCCGCCTTCCGGTTGATGGAACACGTCCGCCGCCTGTTCGACTCGGCCAAGATTTACCGCATGGAGATCCCCTTCACGCGGCAGCAGGTGTTCGACGCCTGCTTGGAGACCATCCGTGTCAACAAGCTGCGTTCCGCCTATCTGCGGCCCATCGCCTTCCGGGGGTACAACACCCTTGGGGTGGACCCCACCGGTTGTCCCGTCGAAGTGGTTATCGGGGCCTTGAGCTGGGGCAAGTACCTGGGGGATGAGGCCATCAACCAGGGGGTGGACGTGCGGGTTTCTTCCTGGAGTCGCATCGCTCCCAACACCTTCCCGGCCATGGCCAAGTGCGGCGCCAACTACATGAATTCCCAGTTGATCAAGATGGAAGCCATATCCGACGGGTACGTGGAAGGCATCGCCCTGGACGTCAACGGCTATGTCAGCGAAGGGTCGGGGGAAAATGTCTTCATCATCCGCGACGGCAAGATCATCACCCCGCCCCTGGGCGCCTCGGTGCTGCCCGGCATCACCCGGGATTCCGTCATCACCATCGCCCGGGAGATGGAGATTCCGGTCTGCGAGCAGTTGGTGCCCCGCGAATTGCTCTACATCGCCGACGAGGTGTTCTTCACCGGTTCGGCGGCGGAAGTCAGCCCCATCCGCAGCATTGACAAGATCCCCATCGGCAGTGGCAGCCGCGGACCCATCACCGAGAAGATCCAGCGCCGCTTCTTCGACATCATTGAAGGCAAGGTAGACGATCCCTACGGCTGGCTGACGTTCGTGTACAACGAGCGTTGATGAACGAATTGATGCGTTTCATAAATGGCCGGCGGCCCTGTCCCGGGGCCGCCGGTGAATGTAACAGTCATCGCCAAGCATGAAAAACCGCAGAGAGGCGCGGGAGTGGGCGCTGAAGATTCTCTACGCGCGCGAACTCTCCGAAAACCCTCTCGACATGGTGATCCAGCAGCTCCTGTCCCCGGAGGCCACCGGCAAGTACCGGGATTTCACCCTGGAACTGGTACAGAGGACTTCCGAAAAGCAGGCCTGGATTGACGAGATCATCCGGGAACACGTGGAAAAATGGGAATTGGCGCGCATCGCGGTCCTGGACCGCATCATCCTGCGCCAAGCCCTTTGTGAGATCTTCTTTTTCCACGATATCCCGCCCAAGGTGGCCATCAATGAGGCCATCGAAATCGCCAAGAAATATTCCACGGAAAAGAGTGATAAGTTCATCAACGGAGTGCTGGATGCCGTGCTGCATCGCAAGGTCCTGCAGGACGGCGCCTCCAATCCAGACCATGAACCGGGTTAATATGCGGTCTTTCGGGATATTTCCTTGAAAATCGGTTTCCTTTCGGATATCCACGGCAACCTCGAGGCTTTGACCGCGGCGTTGCGTTCTCTGGAACGGCACCGGACGGACCGGATCGTCTGTCTGGGCGACGTGGTGGGCTATGGCGCCAATCCCGGCGAATGCCTGGACCTGGTGCGCCGTCAGGCCGCCATTCAGGTGCTCGGCAACCATGACGCCGCCGCTGTGGGGATGCAAAATCTCGTATATTTCAACGACTTCGCCCGCGCCGCCGCCGCCT